>JAUYJT010000054.1 GCA_030700225.1 Candidatus Nanopelagicales bacterium
GGCGCGTCAGCCCTCGCGGTCGTGATTAGCACCTTCACCGGCGCCACAAGACCCGGCCAAGGAACGCGAGCTGGCGCATCCAGGATCGCGTCGTCGACTCGGTTCAACACGAGCACCACATCCGCCGCAACGAGCACGGGACCCGCTCACGGGCGAGATCCTCGATCAGGCGTTCGCCTGGGAAGATACTGGTAGGGAAGCGTAATGACGCCATCCATGACCCTCTCCATAACTGAGATGTATATTTCAGTTATGCGTAGCGCTGGTCCCGCTCTGCTTCCGGTGTTCCGGTCGCAGCATCAGGCCGAGCTGTTGATGTGGCTCTTCCTTCACCCAGACGACGAGTACGGCGTGACCGAACTCGCCGCGCGCCTGGGCGTGCCCCTGTCGACCCTGCACCGCGAAGTTGTCCGCCTTGACGAGTCCGGCCTCATCGCCAGCCGGACAATGGGCCGCAACCGCCTGGTGCGAGCCAATGCCGCCCACCACGCAGCCAAGCCACTAACACAGTTGCTGGAGGTTACTTTCGGGCCGAAAGCCGTCATTGCCGAGGAGTTCGCCATCCCGGGCGTGAACAAGGTCATGATCTTCGGGTCATGGGCCGCTCGGTACGCCGGTGAGGCCGGGCAGCTGCCACACGACATCGATGTTCTGGTCGTGGGCAAGGTCGATCGGGCCGACCTCTACGAGGCAGCGGACCGCGCGCAGGCCCGCCTCGGCATCGAGGTCAACGCGTTGGTCCGTTCTGTTAGGCAGTGGGACGACCCGGCCGATGCGCTGGTCAACCAGATCAAGGCTTCAGCGCACATCGCGGTGCTGGACGAATCCGCGATGGTGGGTGCCTGATGGCCAGGTGGCAGCGAGGCCAGGCCGAGGTTGAAGCTCTCATCGCAACCGGAGACCTGCAGAAGCTCACCGGCGAGGCAGCCAATGGCGAGCGCCTTCTGCGGAAGGCATCGACGACCTTGGAGACGGCGAGGTCAGCGATCAACAGCGACCCGGACTCGGCGTTGGTGCTCGCCTACGACGCCGCCAGGCAAGCGCTGACCGACGGGATTTCCGACTCCGTCCTCGGCCCAGAAGCCGACGAACTGTCAGTAGCACCCGTTGTTTGGTAATATCGACCAACGCTAGGTGGTGTATGACAGTGGCACGCGTGATCACCCGCTCGGTCGCAGACGTCGTCGAGCAACTCGAACTCGACGGCGACACGGTCGTGACCATCAACCGGCTGGCGGGTGTCATGCGCCAACTTGGTCTCAGCGGAGACCCCCGGCGGCTCGCCTATGAGCTGCAGCGAGACGGCTGGCTGGGCAATCTCCGGACGCGACACGCCTGGGAGTTCCTTCCCGGTGCGCGGGGCGGCCGATACGGCTCAGGAGACCGGTTCATCGAGTTCCGTGCCCAGCAAGCCGTCAACGCAACGTGGCCAGGGGTGCTCGCGATGGAGTCCGCCGCCTCGGTGCTCGGCCTCGCCCAGCGCGTCCCCGAGCAGGAGGTCGTCGCGCTGGCTGAAGGCGAACCGTTCCCGAAAGCACTGACCGGACGGTGGCGGTATGTCCGCATACACATCTCCGAGGAGGGAATCGCGAGTATCAACGGCCTACGCACCTGGGACCGCGAGGGTCTCATCGTCGGGGTCGCCGTTCGCCCGTCGTCGTACAAGGATGTCGCCGGCCTCGGGCAGTGGATGTCCGCCTCCGTCTACGAAGCCGACATCGAGAAGATCATCCGACTACTGCAACCGATGACCGCAGCAGCCCGTCAACGAGCCGCCTACCTCCTGTGGGCGTCGGAGAACCTCGGTGGCGCCGAGCGGATCGTCGCCGCCTACCCACCGACCGCGACCGCATGGCTCGGGCCGCGCCAGCCCGGTGGTCGCTACGAGCCGTTGACCAAGGTGAGCGACACCCTCGTCCACAACTACTTGAGTGTCGGGAACGGCTCATGAGCCGACTCACCGAGGGCCATCTCGTCCGCCACTACCGGGGCGCGAGGGGTGGGCGAGACGCTGCATTGCTCGACATCGCTCAGGACCATGGCCTCCATCTGCTGCACGAAGCCGGGCTCTTCCAGCAAGGACTGGTGTTCAAGGGCGGCACCGCTCTGAGGAAGTTCCGGGCCGGCAACGCTGGCCGCTTCTCCACTGACCTGGACTTCGCCGCGCCCGGCGAGGAACTGGGGCTCGCAGTACTTCAGGCACTCGATGGCGTCGAGATCGACGGGTTCTCGTTCGCGATCGAGAACCTGGGTGACGACGGCCGACGTGGAGACCTCCGGGTTGACACTCCGTTCGGCAGTCCGCGGCTCGGCGCGAAGGTCGAGCTGGCCCGGCATAAGCTCAGTCTCGCCCCCGACGTGCTCGAACCGATTCACATGCCCATTCACGACCGCTACGGCTTCGCCATGCCGCCCATCCCCGTGGTGTGCGTGGAGGAGGCGGCCGCCGAGAAGCTCGCCCGCTACCGCAGAGTTCCGCTCGCTCGCGATCTCTACGACCTGCAGTGGTACGCCGGTGCCGGGGCGATGGACGAGCCGCTCGTACGCCGACTCTGGGTGCTCAAGGTCTACCGTGACATCGTCGTCGATGGGCGCGGCACCAAGCCCATCGACCCGGACGATGTGCTCGCTGCGAGGACCTCCAAAGACTTCCGTCCTGAAGACATCGGCTACCTCACCAAGCCAGTGCGCATCGACGAGTGGATCGCGACCGTGCGCACTCGCTACGCATTCATCGCAGATCTTGACGCCACCGAACGTCGATGGGTCGAGTGCAACGAGCGAGACCGCTACGAGGTCGAATCTGCGCTCGCCAGCGTCCGGGGTTCTTGAACGGCCCGTCAGCGGCGCAGCGCTGCTCGCGCCAGTGCGGCGGCAGCAGGGCTCACCCAGCCGCGGCCGCCAAGGCTGACTCTCTTGTCCGTGACGTTGATCAATGTGTCTAACACCGCGAGCCGGTAGAGCTCGTAGCCCTCTAGCGGACTTCCGTCCGGGTGACGCCAGCCCAGGTCTGAGAGCGCGGCTGCCACCAGTTTTCGGGGGAGGACGGTGCCGGGCGAGGAGCCGGCGTAGGCCAGCATGAGCAAAGTGGCGACGGACTCGAACTCGCCTCCCTTGTTGGGGACGAGGCGCGCCGCGAGATGCGACCACAACTTCTGCGGGTCACGCTCGGCCGCAGCCCCGGCGCGGGTCAACTGAAGGGTGCCCTTGTGTTTGCGCAGCAGCCCCATCGACTGCAGCGACCTGCGAAAGCCCAGAAGCGGCGCCGCGTTAGTCTCGCGGTTGATCTTGCCGATCCAATCACACATCGCGGGCACGATCTCGGCGGCGGCTTCGACGTCAGCGGGCTTGAGATAACCGGCGGACGTCAGCTCAATGCCGCCGCCCTTGGCGCGGCTGAGGAACCAGCGATGCGCGCCTAATGCAGCAATCATCTCCTCACGCTCGGGCTGGGTCGGCTCGGTGACCAGAAGGAGCATGCGCTGGACGAAATCCTCGCCTACGGTCGTGTGGCCCAGGAAGTTGACCAAGTCAACGAGCCGCAGGTCGACTCCGTGCTCGCGAAGTATGAAGTACGGCCCCCGCAAGGCCTGGTTCAGCTCGTCGAGGTCGAAGCGCGCGGGATCATCGACGACCATCGCGATGCTGTCCAGATCGGTGCCGCCACCGGAATCCTCCGGCGGTGCAGTACGCCGCCCTCCCACCGCGACCGCGGAGGGTGAGTCCGGTGACGCGGGAAGGACCTCCTCCAGCCGAAGCGTGAGCTCCCAGTTGTCTCCGTAATCGTAGAGGTAGGCCAGGACATCGCCCGGCTCTCGCAGCGTCTCATCAAGCCGAACGTCGGTGGCCGGTGTGCCGTCTTCCTCGGCGTCCTCACCTTCCTCGGCGTCATATGGGCAGAGGAACAGCTGACTGGTTCGGTCGAACGCGTGCCCGCCGAGGGAGAAGCGATGCAAGTGTGAGTCGGTCCAGTCGAAGGCAACCTGCAGCACCTGATGGACCGCGTCCAACTTCAGGTCCGAGCGGAGATCAAGTCGACGCCAGATCGGCGGATCGGCACGGTCGAGGTCGACCCGGATCCGGTAGGTGGATACCTCGTCGAGTGGTGGGCGGCGAAGCTCTGGCCGCATTCTTTGGAGAGCAGCCTTCCTGCCGATGCCGGTCAGGTCGCCAGCGAGCTGGCGCAGGTCAGACAACTCCATGCCCGAGATCGCCGCCTCGAACTTGCGGAGGAACTCGGCCTCGGCATCGTCGCTTCCTGTCACGGCACCAATCTATTCGAGCTGTCACCGGCGGCGGCCAGCCAGGCCCATCAAAGCGGGGGGCACCGCAAACTCCGAGATGTGTCCTCCACACGGAACCTGTCTCAAGGAAGGTTGACCCGGGGTGGTCACGCGTTTGCGGGCGTCAGCCCATGTCGGCTATCGGGCCAGCTGATGCAGAGGTGAGTAGCCGGGGGGTGCAACTCCCCCCGGCTACTCACCTTTGCACCAGGGGGGCCTCCGCATAGGCGATTGGCGGCGGGTCGGTGGATTCAGGCTAACCGTGGGCGCCCGCTGGCGGCCTGTCCGACGCCGTTCGTGACCTAGACTGGAGGACAGCGACGACGGGAGGCCACGTGGCTGACGACAACGGCCAATCCTCGTCGGTTCCGTCCGTCTTTGACCCCGTTGGGCAGGTGCAGGCCGCCGGGGAGCAGGTGGCGAAGCTTCGCGGCAGGCTGGCTCGGATCGCGGTAGGACGACCCAGTTACCCAGAGCTCGAGCCGCTGTTCCGGACGGTCAAGCAGTTTCACCCCAAGACGGACCTGCGCCTCATCGAGCGTGCCTACGAGACCGCGGGCGATCTCCACAAGGATCAACAACGCTTGTCGGGCGAGCCGTACATCACCCATCCGCTGGCCGTGGCGAACATCCTGGCCGAACTCGGTATGACGGCGCCGACCATAGCCGCCGCGCTTTTGCACGACACGGTCGAGGACACCGAGTACTCGATGCTGGATCTGTCCAACGACTTCGGTCTGGAGATCGCATCCCTGGTGGACGGGGTAACGAAGCTGGACAGAGTGTCGTACGGGCGGACGTCAGCGGCCGAGACCGTGCGGAAGATGGTCGTGGCGATGGCACGCGACATTCGCGTGCTGGTGATCAAGCTCGCTGACCGCCTGCACAACATGCGCACCGTGCGCTGGCTCCCGACGGAGAAGCAGCAGACCAATGCGCGGGAGACGCTGGAGATATACGCTCCCCTGGCACACCGCCTGGGCGTGAACAAGGTCAAGTGGGAACTGGAGGATCTGGCCTTCGCGACCCTGCAGCCCAAGGTCTTCGAAGAGATTGTCCACCTCGTCGACCAGCGTGAACCCGCGCGCGATGAGCAACTGAACAAGGTCATCGAGGAGCTGGACGCGTCACTGCGCGAGGCCAAGATCAAGGCCGAGGTGACAGGACGCCCGAAGCACTACTACTCCATCTATCAGAAGATGGTCGTGCGAGGCCGGGACTTCAATGACATCTACGACCTCGTCGGGGTCCGAATCCTCGTCGAGTCAGTTCGCGACTGCTACGCGGTACTTGGGGTCGTCCACGCCAAGTGGAGCCCGGTTCCAGGCAGGTTCAGGGACTACATCGCGATGCCAAAATACAACATGTACCAGTCGCTACACACCACAGTGATCGGGCCGTCCGGCAAAGCGGTTGAGTTGCAGATACGGACCAACACGATGCACCGGGCGGCGGAATTCGGAGTGGCAGCGCATTGGCGGTACAAGGACGGCACGGTCGGAGGCAAGACCGGCCCGGACGACTTGGGCTGGGTCCGCCAGATTCTTGAATGGCAGCGCGAGACAGCCGACCCCGATGAGTTCCTTGACTCGCTGCGCTTCGACCTGAAGAGCGGGGAGGTATTCGCGTTCACTCCTCAGGGAGACATCATCGCTTTGCCCAATGGTGCGACGCCCGTGGACTTCGCCTACGCGGTCCACACCGAGATCGGCCACGGGTGCATGGGAGCCCAGGTCAACGGCCGCCTCGTCGCACTGGACTCGGAGCTGTCCAACGGGGACGTAGTTGTGATCCTGACATCGAAGTCGGAGACCAGCGGACCTACCCAGGATTGGCTGAAGTTCGTCAAGAGCCCAAGGGCTCGCAGCAAGATTCGCGCGTGGTTCACCAAGGAGCGCAGAGATGAGGCCGTCGACAAGGGCAAGGCTCTGCTCGCCAGCGGCGTCCGGAAGAGGGGAATCCCGCTCCAGAAGCTACTCACGACAACACTGCTGACCCAGATCGCTGATGACGTGAGGCGGCCGGACGTGACGAGCCTTTACGCCGCCATCGGCGAAGGCCACATGTCCGCTGAATCCGTCGTGCAGCGTTTGATCGCCCAGACCGCTGGCCCTGAGGAGGCCCATGAGGACGAGCCGATCACGGAAGTGCGGCGGCGACGCACTTCCGGCGATCCGGGCGTCGTCGTCGACGGTGACGCGGACGTATGGTCCAGGCTGGCGCGCTGCTGCACTCCCGTTCCCGGCGACGAGATCTTCGGTTTCGTAACCCAGGGCCACGGCGTGTCAGTTCACCGGCGCGAATGCGCCAACGCGGCCAACCTCATCGCGCAAGACGACCGGATCGTCAATGTGGCGTGGGCTCCGACACAATCAAGCGTCTTCCTGGTCAACATCCAGGTAGAGGCTCTGGACCGTGAGGGGCTGCTCTCCGACGTGACTCGCGCCCTGAGCGACTACCACGTGAACATCCTCAAGGCGTCCGTGACGACGAACAAGGACCGACTTGCGATGAGCATGTTCTCCTTCGAGATGGCCGAGACGCATCACCTGGGCGCGTTGATCCGGGCGGTGCGCGGCGTGGACGGCGTGTTCGACGCCCACCGCGTCTGACAGCTCACGAACCCCCGGAGTACTCCGCGACGGCGGACTGCGCTGCCGCCAGAAGCGATCGGGTGTTGTCAAGCGACGCGCCCAAGTCAACGGCCTTGCGCTCGTCCCCGGCCGCGACCGCTTTGCCGAGCTGAACTTCCAGCCGTTCGATAGCCGACCGGAACTGGTCCGCGGTCGCCTGGGCACGGGCGAGAGCGGCCGGATCGGTTCGCCGCCACCTTTCGTTCTCGGCATCGCGGATCTTGGACTCGACGGCACGCAGGCGTCGCTCAACAGCTGACCTGTCTGATCTGGGCACCGGGCCGATCTCTTCCCACTTGTCCTGGACCGTCCGCAGGGCATCGCGGGCGCGCTTCTCGTCCTTGACCGGCACTAACGCCTCGGCTTGTTCGACTAGGGCGAGCTTGGCCGCGAGGTTCTCCACTTCGATGGCATTCTGCTTTGCGTTGACCGCGTTGCGCGCCTTGAAGAAAGTGTCCTGTGCGGCCCGGAAGCGCGTCCACAGGAGCTGGTCCTCATCGCGGTCGGCCCGTGGCGCGGCCTTCCACTCATCCATGAGACTGCGGAACGTGCGGCTGGTTTCGGCCCAGTCGGTTGATGACGCCAGCGCTTCGGCGCGGCTGACTATGCCGTCTTTGACCACTCCCGCCCGCTCGCGAACTTCAGCGAGTTCGGCCAGATGAACGCGCCGCCCCTTGTCGAACTCGGAGCGGGCCTTGCTGAAGCGCTTCCATGCTTCCTTCTCAGAGGCCTTGTCAATCCGGGGAAGGGCCTTCCATTCGTCCAGCAGCTCACGGAATCTGATGTGAGTTGACTTCCACTGGGTGGAACTGGCGAGACGCTCCGCTTCAGCGGCTATGTCCTGCCTCTTCTGGGCCGTCTCCTGGCGAGCTTGCTTGCGCTTCTCGGTGAGTTCGGTTCTGCGCTGCGCGGCAGCCGCTAGGAGGGAGTCGGTCTTGTCCGACAGTGCCTTGATGTCCCCCAGGAACGCGGGTTCCGCGATCACGTCCTTGAGTCGACCGCAAACCGCCTCAACCTGCTCTGGCGATGCCAGGCCACCCTTCAGACGGCGAGCGGCCAGGTCGACTTCGACTACCAGATCGCTGTACTTCCTGGAGAAGTGAGCGATGCCGACGGCGGGGTCTCCCGCGGCCCACTGACCGACACGGCGCTCTTCGCCGTCGGGCATACGGAGGAAGATCGTGCCATCCTCGCCGACCCTGCCCCACTGAGAGTGGTCGGTCACGGGCCGTTCCCAGATGAGATCGCCTGCCCGACAAGAAGTCCGCCCGCCACAAGGACGACAACGGACACCAACACCAGTCCGGCGACTATCTGGCGAACCCTGCGCTTGTGAGCTGACGCGACGCGCCGGGTCTGCTGGCGGGCGTACCTTTCACGAGCCAACTGCCGTTGTCTGCGCTTCGTGCTGGCCATGACACCCCTCGACTTCGCGGATGACACGAGTGTAGAGGTGAGCGGTTGCGGGTGTGGAGCGTGCGGCCGGATACCCTGCTGTGACGTATTCGAGGAGGGCCGCGCCGTGCTCGTGACCGGATTTCCAGCCGGGCCGTGGGGGGCGAACTGTTTCGTCCTGGCCAACGGCGAGGATTCCGAATGCATCCTGATCGACCCCGGGATGGACTGCGAGGCCGGTATCGGGGAGATCCTCGGCAAACACCACCTGCGCCCATCAGCCGTACTCCTGACTCACGGCCACCTCGACCACACGTGGTCAGTGGCTCCTGTGGCGGACGGTTACGGTATCCCGGCCTACATCCATCCAAGCGACCGGGAACAACTCACCAACCCGTTAGCCGGCATCTCACCCGAAACGCAGATGATGATGTCGAACCTGAGCCCCGACTCGCTTCCACACGTGGAGCCTGACGATGTTCGTGAACTTTCCGACGGGCTGGAGCTGGATCTGGCGGGGATCAAACTGACCGTCGACGAAGTTCCAGGACACACACCCGGCTCAGTGGTGTTCCGGTACTTCGGCGATGGCACGATCCCGCCGCTGATGTTCTCCGGCGACTTCCTGTTCGCCGGATCGATCGGCCGCACTGACCTGCCCGGTGGCGATCACCAGGCCATGTTGCGATCGCTGGCCAGCGTTGTGCTGTCGCAGAGGGACGAGATGGTTGTGCTTCCAGGTCACGGGCCACAGACGACCATTGGCCAGGAGCGCGCCACGAATCCGTTCCTGGCGGGTATGACCGCTGAACCCGCTGGGCCGACGCTGTGAGCGAGAAGTTCGCCGCCCCCAGGGGCGTGCCCGACTACTATCCGCCCGGATCCGCCGAATTCAGGTACGTGCGGGGATGCTTGGCACGGCCTGCCGAGCTGGCCGGGTACGAGTACATGGAAATGCCCGTGTTCGAGGACAAGGGACTGTTCACCCGCGGCGTGGGCGAATCCACGGACGTAGTCAGCAAGGAGATGTACACGTTCCAGGACCGTGGAGGGCGGTCGATGGCGTTACGGCCTGAGGGCACAGCCAGTGTCACGCGGGCAGTGATTGAGCACAGCTTGTTCCGCGGCCCCTTGCCCGTGAAGCTGTGGTACGCGGGCCCGTTCTTCCGCGCCGAGCGACCGCAGCAGGGTCGCTACCGCCAGCTCCAGCAGGTCGGAATCGAAGCGATAGGCCTGGACGACCCAGCGGTTGACGCCGAAGTGATTGCCCTGGCGGACCATGGGTTCCGCCTCTTGGGCTTGCGGCGCTACCGGCTGCTGATGACGTCCCTGGGCTGCGGGGAGTGCCGACCCGCCTACAGGGTGCGCCTCGCGGCCTTCCTGGAGGGGTTGGACCTGGACGACGAAACCCGGCAGCGGGCCAGAGTGAACCCGCTGCGAGTGCTCGACGACAAGCGCCAAGCGGTCAAGGCTCAGCTTGGCGGCGTGCCCGTGATGGTCGATCACCTTTGCGGTGAGTGCGCGGCGCACTACGACGAGGTCCGGGCGCTGCTTCGGCTCATGGGTGTCCAGTGGCAGGAAGCGCCAATGATGGCGCGTGGGCTGGACTACTACACGCGAACGACGTTTGAGTTTGAGCACGCGGACCTGGGTGCCCAGTCCGGGATTTGTGGCGGAGGACGCTACGACGGACTGATGGCCTCGCTCGGCGGTCCGGAGCTGTCCGGGGTCGGGTATGGGGTGGGAACCGATCGGACCTTGCTCGCTTGCCGCGAGGAGGGCGTTTCCCTGGGGGAGTCGGCGAGGGTCGACGTGTTCTGCGTCCCGATGGGCGAGCAGGCGCGCCGCGCACTCGTGGAACTGACGGCGAGACTGCGCGAGGGCGGGATCAGGACCGACTTCGCCTACGGCAGGCGCGGCCTGAAGGGGGCCATGAAGTCGGCGGTTCGCGGCGGAGCCCGGTTCGCGGTGATAATGGGCGACGCCGAGGTCGCGGGCCGCACCGCGCAAGTCAAGGAGCTGGCGACCGCGGAGCAGACGCAAGTCCCGCTGGCCGGGGTTGTTGAGTATCTGACCGACAGGTTAGCCGCACTGGTCGAACCGGCGGCCGTCATGGACAAGGAGCGGGCCCAGTGATGAGGACCCACGGATCAGGCACCCTGAGTCAGGCCCATCTGGGTCAGGAAGTCACTCTCGCGGGCTGGGTCGCGCGTCGGCGCGATCACGGCGGCTTGGCGTTCCTGGATCTAAGGGATGCGTCCGGAGTGGTTCAGGTCGTCGTGCATGACACTCGGATCGCGCACCGGCTGCGAAATGAGTTCTGCCTGCGCGTGCGGGGCCCGGTTTCGCTGCGCCCCGAAGGCAAGGAAAACCCGGATCTGCCCACCGGAACCATTGAGGTAGTTGCGACAACCGTCGACATACTCAGCGAGGCCGAGCCCTTGCCCTTCCCGATCGACGAGCATGTCGAGGTGGGGGAGGAGGCCAGACTCCGCTGGCGGTATCTGGACCTGCGTCGGCCGGGCCCGGCTGGCGCGTTGAAGCTGCGAAGTGAGGCCAATCGCATCGCCCGCGGCGTTCTGCACTCTCAGGGTTTCGTTGAGGTTGAGACTCCGACCCTGACTCGGTCGACGCCGGAGGGGGCCCGCGACTTCCTCGTTCCGGCCAGGCTCCAGGCCGGACATTGGTACGCGCTGCCGCAGTCGCCGCAACTGTTCAAGCAGCTGCTCATGGTCGCCGGCTTCGAGCGTTACTACCAGATAGCGCGTTGCTACCGCGATGAGGACTTCCGCGCGGACCGCCAGCCTGAGTTCACTCAGCTGGACATTGAGATGTCGTTCGTTGACTCCGAGGACGTGATCGCGGTCGGGGAGTCCGTCGCGAGGGCACTGTGGGCTCAGATCACTGGATTCGAGATCCCGCCGATCCCGCGCATGCCATACGCCGAGGCCATGTCACGCTTCGGCACCGACAAACCAGACTTGAGGTTCGGCCTGGAGCTGGTCGACATGACCGACTACTTCGCCGGCACTGGGTTCAGGGTCTTCCAAAACGAGTACGTCGGAGCCATCGTGATGCCTGGCGGCGCGAGTCAGCCCCGCCGACAGTTCGACGCCTGGCAGGAGTGGGCCAAGCAACACGGTGCCCGTGGTCTGGCTTACGTGACCGTCGCGGAGGACGGGTCCTTGGGCGGTCCTGTGGCCAAGAACCTCTCCGAATCCGAGCGAGCCGGACTCGCCGAGGCGACGGGGGCACTGCCCAATGATTGCGTGTTCTTCGCGGCCGGACGCGCCGCGGAGGCCAGGCAGCTGCTCGGTGCCGCGCGAGACGAGCTAGGTCGGCGACTCGGGCTCATCGATGCGGACGCGTGGGCGTTCGTGTGGGTCATTGACGCGCCGATGTTCGAGCAGGTCTCAGACGGGCAAGGGGGCATGGTCTGGACATCCGTGCATCATCCCTTCACATCGCCCGCCGATGAGTGGGTCGACAGGCTTGAGGAAGCCACCGGAGACGCGCTGGCTTTGGCGTATGACCTGGTGTGCAACGGCAACGAGATCGGGGGAGGCTCGATCCGTATCCATCGCAGGGACCTGCAGCAGCGAGTGTTCGCCCTGCTCGGCATCGATGAGCATGACGCTCACGAGAAGTTCGGCTTCCTGTTGGAGGCTTTCAAGTACGGAGCGCCGCCGCATGGAGGCATCGCCTTCGGGTGGGACCGGATCGTGATGCTGCTGGCCGGAGCCACGAACTTGCGTGACGTCATCGCGTTCCCGAAGACCGGAGCCGGAGCCGATCCCTTGACTGGTGCCCCGAGTCCGATCACAGCCGAGCAGCGCGCCGAGACCGGCATTGACGCTGTCCCCGACGACGCCCCCGACGCGGCGACCGCTAATCGCCCCGGGCGTGCGGTTCTACCCGATCGGAAACGCAACTGAGCCCCGACCTGTTCTCGAACGGATCCGCTGGACGCGGAGCGCCGCTCGCGGCCCGGGTCCGGCCGGATCATCTGGGGGACGTTGTCGGGCAACCGCACCTCACGTCGAGCTCATCGGCGCTCGCCCGGCTGATGACGGACTCCGGCCCAAGCGCGTCCGTCATCATGTGGGGCCCTCCGGGAACAGGGAAGACCACGATCGCCCGACTGATGGCGACGAGTATGTCCGCGGAGTTCGTGGAACTGTCAGCCGTGTCGGCGACCGTGAAGGACGTTCGCGGCGTGATCGAAGCCGCGCGAGGTTCGATGGACCTGTACGGCCGGAAAACCGTGCTGTTCATCGATGAGGTCCACAGGTTCAGCCGCACACAGCAGGACGCGCTCCTGCCAGCGGTGGAGAACGGTTGGGTGATTCTGGTTGGCGCGACTACCGAGAACCCGTCCTTCTCGGTGATCCCCGCGCTGTTGAGCCGCAGCTTGGTCCTTCCGCTGAATCCGCTGGGCCCCGATGATGTGCGCGTCGTGCTCGACCGGGCGCTGGCGCATCCCAGGGGTCTGCCGAGCACGTCGCTGGATGGCGGCGCGACCGATCTTGTGGTCAGACTGTCCGGTGGCGACGCCCGAAGAGCGCTGATGCTGCTTGAGGCGGCGTCCGCCGTAGCCGACAGCGGCGATCCGGCGGTGAGAGTGGAAGTCGCGCACGTCGAAGCCGCTGCCATACACACCGCTCCCAGGTACGACCGGGCTGGGGACCGCCACTACGACGTGACCAGTGCCCTGATCAAGAGCGTGCGAGGCAGCGACGTCGACGCCGCCCTGCACTACTTGGCCATCATGATCGAGGCCGGCGAGGACCCCCGGTTCATCGCCAGGCGGCTGATGATCCTGGCGAGCGAGGACGTCGGCATGGCTGACTCGGCGGCCATCACGCTGGCCACAACCGCCCACACAGCCGTGTCGACCGTCGGCCTGCCCGAGGCTCGTTTGACGCTCGCGCACGTGGTGATCTATCTGTCGCTAGCACCGAAGTCGAATTCGGTGCTGCGCGCGATCAACTCCGCGCAGGAGGACGTGCGCGCCGGTCGCACCGGACCAGTCCCAGAGCACTTGAGAGACGCCCACACGGCCAGCGCGCGGTCGATCGGCGCGGGGGAGGGATACGCCTACCCACATGATGAGGCCGCCGGTGTCGCCGCCCAGCGGTACGGCCCAGATGAGATGGGGTCGGCCCGCTACTACGTGCCCGGCGCCCACGGGGCTGAGGCGCGTATCGCCGAACAGGCCGAGCGGATCCGCCAGCTTCTCGGGCGCTGACCCGCACGACTAGGTGTAGTACTTACGCGGCCTCCATTGGCTGCGAGTGAGGCCTAGCTTGAATCCACCACCGCCTCTCGCCTCTGCGGAGGCCCCGGTGGTGCAAATCCTCTGATGATCAAGCTCGTCAGCGATCTTCCCTTCCTGGGTGATCGTCGACCTCCATGATCATCAGAGGAGTGTGTCCTGAAAGGCGAGTGGTTGCGATGTAGGAGGTCGTGATTGTGGACCGTGCTGTGTTGGTGA
>JAUYJT010000055.1 GCA_030700225.1 Candidatus Nanopelagicales bacterium
GCAGGGCGGAGCGCGCACCCAATACAACCTCGGGGCGTGGCTGATCACGCCAACTTCACTGGCTTACGCGCTTTCGGCAGCGCCGGTGAAGAAGGACGTCGGAGGCCTGAAGTTCGCGATCATGACCAAGGGTTCTGACGCTGGCGCCAGCACTGTGCTTTCGTCGAACATCGACGCCATGATCGCCTGGTCACAGCGGGACTAACGGCTAGCGGCTACTCCTCAAGTCAGTCATAGACCCGCAGCAGCTCGGGGGCGCCGTTGGCCTGCCACGAGTACTCGGCGGAAACGAAGCGGACTGCGCGATGTCCGGCGGCCGCAAGGGCTGGACGGTCGGAAGCCAAGGCCCGAATCTTGTCCGCTGTCTCGGCTAGGTCAGCACCTGCGTCCACGAACAGGCCAACGTCGGCCGCTCCCAGGCGCTCCACCCAGCCCGGAAACGCTGTCGCGACGAACGGCAGCCCGACGGCGAGGTACTCGTAGATCTTGTTTGGGTCGACGAACCGGTGACTCGCGACGTCTTCGAAGAGGATGAGTCCGAGATGGGCCTTCGCTAGCTCCGCGAACGCCTCCTCCTGGGGAAGCTGCCCGCGGTAATCGACGAAGCGCCACTCGGGCCTTGTCCTGGCTCCGGCCAACGCCTTGTCGTTGACAGCTGGGCCAATCAGCAGAAGGCGCGCAGGTCCGCTCCTGGCTAACGCGGCGACCAGATCGAGCATCCGCCAAAGTCCCCGGTCCGCACTCACTCCACCTATGTATCCCAGAACTAGCGGTTCGTCGGCGGACTGTGCCAGCAACCATCGCTCCCGGGCCTCAGCCGCCAGCTCCGCGGAAGCGGCATCCACAAGAGGAGGGTTACCGATTACGACCGCTTCTGGTATTCGCCGGACCAGCTGCGGCTGTGTGACGATGACCGCGTCGAACTCGCGCCCAGCTCGCCGTTCCAGCTTGGCCACAAGAGCTGCCGCGGGTCGCCGTGCCATCGTCGGCAGCCACTGCCGCAGGAGAATCTCGGAACGGAAGTCTTCATGGGTGTCGTAGATGACCCGGCATCCGCGATGACGCAAGGCGAACCCGATCGGCAACGTGTCGGGGTTGTGGATGTGATAGACGTCAGCGCGCTCCTTGTAGACCCGGCGGGCGAGCGCGGGGAGCTGCGCGAAACGGCTGAGTCGGCTTGAGTGGCGAACCGGTTTGACCGTAACCCCGTCGCGCACCAACGGGCGCCCATCGGGAGTGCGCGCGTACAGGATCACTTCGTGGCCGGCCTGAGCCAGAGTCACGGCCTCCTTGCGGAAGACGCGAATGTCGTCGTAGATGTGCACCGGAGCGACCACAACGATCTTCACGCGGCGCCACCCCGCCCGACCCGCTCGAACACCCGGTAGACCGATCGGAACAGGGCGGTGGGCAGCAGCCGCACGACGAAGGTCGCGCCCGCGACCGCGACAACGACTGGCCGCTGCCACCAGACGACCAGAGGTAGGGCACGCAGCTTCGTTGCCAGATCACTCTTGGCGTAGGACAAGCCGCGGCGCCTGTTGAAGTAGTCCGCTCCTGTGCGATAGCGCGTGAGCGGCTCTGGAATGTTGCCGATCCGACGGCCACGGCGGATCAGCTCCACCCACAGCCTGTAGTCCTCTCCCACCCGTATGTCCTCGGGGTAGTGAAACTCAGGAAGAATCTCTCGGCGAAACATCACAGCGGTGTTCGCCGTTGGACACGAGTACGGGACCCGTGCGCGCACTGCGCTCCACGACACCGGGAATTCGCGCACACCCTGCTCGGCGCCAGACTGGTCGATCACAGCTAGCCAGGATGCGACGACATCAAGGCCATGCGCGGTCAGATAGTCGATCTGAGCGGACACCCGTGTCGGCGACATCGCGTCGTCCGAATCAAGGATCGCTATGAAATCCCCTCGGCACCGAGCCAGGACGCTGTTACGCGCTACGGCTGGCCCGGACGGAGATTCGAGCGGATACACCCTGATCCAGGGGTTGTCGCGTGCCCGTTGCGAGAGCATCTCACGCGTGTCGTCCGGCACGGGTCCGTCGCAAACGACCAGAAGTTCGATCGGTCGATGTCCCTGCGCGATGACACTGTCCAGAGCCTCGCCTAGGTGCCTTACGTCATCTCCGGCATGGGTGGCCGTAATCACGCTCACTAGCGGGCCCGTCATCGCCCACCTGCCCTAGCTCGACTCCCCCGACGCGCAGGACACTACCACCGCTCGCCCGAATCTGCCGCCACGCGGGGGCGGCCTTCGCCGGGCCTGGAGCTCCCATCGCTTACGCTTCATACGCCCGTCAGAAGTCAGGAGTCCAGTGCCCGTCAACCGTGAGCGACAGGCCACGCACAGGCGCTTGGCCAAGACCATCGTCACCGTTGTATCCGTGGCCCTTCTCGGCCTGAGCTTGACAGGCTGGGCCGCCAGCCAGCGCTACTTGTCCAACCTCGCGCAGGTAGACGTGTTCGGCGGCCTCGGCGGCGGACCGGGCTGGGGCGAACCTGTGAATATCCTGGTGGTCGGGTCGGACGACCGCTCCGGCCTGTCACGCAACCAGCGCTCGAAGCTTCACACGGGGCAAGAGGACTTCGGACGACACACCGACACGATCTTGCTGGTTCACCTGAGCGCGGACCTGAGCAACGCGAGTGTCGTGAGCATCCCCCGCGACTCCCTGGTGACGATCCCGTCTCACACGTCTTCGGAGGGCGAGCCCGTCCCCGAGCACAAAGGCAAGGTCAACTCCGCCTTCTCCACCGGCGGACCGTCCGTGACAGTCAAGACGGTCCAAGCAGCCACCGGTGTCACCATCAACCACTACGTGGAGGTCAACTTCTCGGGCTTCCTGAAGATGGTTGACGCTGTAGGCGGCGTTGACGTGTGCCTGAAAAAGCCTCTAGTCGACCAACTGGCCGGGCTCGACTTGCCAGCTGGTAATCAGACGATCCGAGGGCGCCAGGCTCTTGGCTACGTGAGAGCCAGGCACATCGACAACGACTTCGGTCGCGTCCAGCGCCAGCAAACATTCATCGCTGCCATCCTCCAAAAGCTCACTCAGGCCGGCACACTTCTGAACCCGGTGGCGATGAATTCCTTCGTAGACGCGGCGGTGTCTAGCGTCACCACAGACGAGAACCTGTCCGTCGATGTTGTGGCAGCCCTGGCGGCACGGATGGCCGACGTGGACCTGTCAGCGATCAAGTTCACAACCGTCCCAGTTTCAGACGGCAACCACTTCTTCGACGGCGAAAGCACGGTGCTTTGGGACGCTCCGGCTGCCAAGAAGATGTTCGATGCTCTCGCCGCCGACCAGCCGCTGCCGGAGCCGCCCAAGCCCGCAGTCGTCGAAGTGGCACCTGGGGAGATAACAGTGACGCTGGCAGGCGCTGCGGGCGCGCGCTACAAGCAGGCCGTGAGCGACCTGACCAAGGCCGGGTTCGATGTGAGCCAAGCCGGGAGCGGGCAGGCCGTCAAGCAGACGACCATCCGCTATGACCCGCAGTGGCAAAGATCCCTGCACACGCTCAAGGCAGCTTTCCCCAATGCCAAGTTCATCTCAGCGCCTGGCACCGGAGGGACCTTCACGGTTTTGGTCGGCGACGACTACAGCGGCATCGCCCCCGTTCGGGCTGCCGCCACCAGCGTCGAGAACACTGTCAGAACCGCCCGCGACAGCATCTGTTCCTGAACATCCACTCCGGAAGCGTCCCGTCAGCGCAGCACGGAACGCGCCATGACAAGCCTCTGGATTTGGTTCGTCCCCTCATAGATCTGCGTGACCTGACTTGGCTCAAATCAGTGCGCTCTGTCGACCCTGCTGATGCTCTGGAGGGCGTCGGCTAGGTCGCCGGGGGGGTGATTGTTCGGCGGTGAGGATGTGCCCTCCGGCGCGGATCTGGACGGTGCGGTAGCGGCGGGTTCGCAGCATGAACTTCTCGACACCACCGTTGACGTGGGCGTGTACATGGCGGCCAGGTTGGCGGCCATGTACGCACGCAGCACCGGGACCAGACTGGCCAGATACTCCTGGATGAAGCGCACGAGATGCGCGAAGAGTATCCCGACGTCGATGTGCGCAAGCATGGCTGTCGTAGATGAACTCGGCCTCGAACAGCGGGTTCAACTTGTTGATGATCAGATGGTGGACGACGCGGTCACCGAAACCGGCGGCGAAGATCTCCCGCTTCACCGGCTTGTCGACCACGAACGCCACACCGCGCCCCGGCAGGTAGGAGCCCTGTCCCAACCCCAGCTACGACGCGCCACCACACGCATTTCCGAAGCGCCAGAATCCGGCCCGCCCTAGCGCGACCAGGGATCCTGAGCATTCTCAGTGGCTACGGCAGCGAGATGGAGACCCAACTCAGCTAAAAAGCCCGGACCGGCCGCACCCTGTAGCTAGTTTCGTACTTAGAGACATCGAGCCACACGAAAGAGTAGAAATTCAGCATCCACGCTTTGTTCGTCGCAGTGGCCTGCGACGAGGACCAGTAGTTGCCAGAGGCCCCGAGAGGACTGCTCTGCAAGTACACCTTATTCAGTTCGTCCTTGGACGGTAGGAACCAGTCGGTCAGGCCGCCACCCGCGTAGTTCTTCGCCGCCCACGCCGCCGGGGCATTAGCAGTGGAACACGCGGAGGTGATCGCGTTCGTGTTCCCCGCCCCCGTGCCAATCGCCGTACCAGTCGAAATACTCTTATTTGCGCACGTACTGATCCCCCACTTCAACGACGGGTCGTTGGCGGGGCCTCCTTGCCATTGAAATGGTGCGGCCTCGAAACACTGCGAACCCGACGGGCGACTCGTGTCCTTGTAGACGATCCTCCCACCGCCAGGTCCGATATCACCGACCGAGTACGACGAACACGGCAACGCCAACCACTGCGCGTGCAAGGTCGCGTCAGCGGTGAACGGGTACACGGCCTGATTGGCGTACGCGGTACCCGAGCCATTGGCTGCGGTGTTCCACCCCGTGAAGCTGTACCCGGCGCGGGTGAACGTGTTAGCGGTCAACGCCGTGGGCACATTCTTCGTCTGCGAGCTCATCGACCCCGCTCCGTCGTTGGCGTTGAACGTCACCGTGCGCATAGGCAACGCGGACCACTGCGCGTACAAGGTCGCGTCAGCGGTGAACGGGTACACGGCCTGATTGGCGTACGCGGTACCCGAGCCATTGGCGGCGGTGTTCCACCCCGTGAAGCTGTACCCGGTGCGGATGAACGTGTTAGCGGTCAACGCCGTGGGCACATTCTTCGTCTGCTGGCTCATCGACCCCGCTCCGTCGTTGGCGTTGAACGTCACCGTGCGCATAGGCAACGCCTCCCACTGCGCGTACAACGTCACCGCGTCTGCCGGCATCGTGAACGTGGCGCCCGGGGCGTAGCCGGTGCCCCCGCCGCCAGCTTGAGTGTTCCAGCCAGCGAACGTGTACCCGGTCTTGACCAGCGACCCCGTATTACCCAGCACCGTGACCGTCGAATCAGTCGCGTACGGGCTGGACGCATCGACCGGCACCGTCCCACCGGTGGACCCGTTGCCGTCATAGGCCACCACGAACGTCTCAACGCTCCACTGCGCGTACAACGTCACCGCGGATGGCGGCATCGTGAACGTGGCGCCCGGGGCGT
>JAUYJT010000056.1 GCA_030700225.1 Candidatus Nanopelagicales bacterium
CCCGCTCCTCATGAGCCGCATGACCGCTGAGGACTCCGGTCTGGTCGTACGGCACAGCGGCGAGCCGTCCAGCCATCGCGGCGCGGCAGCCGACAGAATCGATCCGGCCACGGATCTGGCTGTCAGCGAGCGACCGTAGCCAAGCCAAGGCATACTGCCAACATGCACGGTAAACGAATAGGAATCGCAACCCTCGCCGTAGGCGCAGCCCTAGTACTGGGCGCGTGCTCAAGCCAACCCGACACCGAACCAGCCCGCGACGTCGGCCCATCACCATCCACGTCGGCCCCAGCCCTCCGAGACTGCACGAACATCCCAAGAACTCCCAGAGCCAACCTGTCCAGCTGCGACCTGCGCGCGGCGGACCTGCACTGGGAGAACCTGACCGAGGCGAATCTGGCCGGGGCGGACCTGACCAGGGCGAATCTGACCAGGGCGAATCTGACCGAGGCGAACCTGACCGGGGCGAACCTGCGCGGGGCGAACCTGACCGAGGCGGACCTGCGCGGGGCGGACCTGCCCATGGCGGACCTGCCCATGGCGAACCTGACCGAGGCGGACCTGCGCGGGGCGGACCTGCGCGCGGCCAACCTGACCGGGGCGAAACTGGCCGGGGCGAAGCTGAGACGCGCCACTTGGACAGATGGTCGGGTATGCGCGGAGGGATCAATCGGCGAGTGTAAGTAGGTCCTAGGTCTCCCGAGCCGCTGCGGGCACTCGTTTTCGGCAACGCCAATAGCTTGTAGTTCTAAGCGCGCCGGAATCGCCCGCCAACCCCGCCACGAGCGCGGAGCCACCCCCCGGCCGTTCCGTCAAACCGCGGCAGATGCATCTGCCGTCATGAGCTTCGTCGAGCGAACTGAGGATTCCCGAGGGAGCCGCCCTCCCCTACGCGGCGTCCTGTCAGCAGGCAAATGACCGGGAGAGTGCCCGGTACCTGCGCGTGCGAATCGGTCGAACAAACCAGCGCGCGAAGAACGGCACGGCTCGCCAGACAGTCGCCTGATCCGCGGGGCTCGCACCATCGCTCATCCAAGGCAGCAGGAGTCGGCCACACTCATGCGCACTCGAGAACTTCCGGTACTCGCGCAGGTCCTTCTCCGTCAGGTACTTCCGCAGGATCTTCGTGGCGTCGCGCTCCTCATGCGCGGCGTGCCCGGAGAAGGCAACAACCAAATCGTCGAGCCTGGCCAGGATCGCGTCTACGTCAGCGATGCGGCCGACTGCCAGCGCGGCGAACTCGTCATCCAAGCTCGCGATCGGTTCAGCGAGGACGTTGTGCTCGGCAACCATGGCGTTGATGACAACTAGCTCCTCAGGCTTGCGCGACCTCTCCCTGACGACAGGCCACATGTACTTGTCCTCGGCGGCTTGATGCGTCCTCAATTGACATGACACGAACTGCCACCTGGCCGCCGCTGAACACGCGCGCTCCCTATCGCCCTCCTTGATCTCCTTCAGGCAGCTTCGAACGCGGACGAAGTCCCGCTTGCAGGCGGCGTGCATGAGCCGGTTCGTGGTCAGGTCCGCTGGCTTGTCGCTCATCACCAAGCTCCTAAGCCAGCGGGCATCTCAGCGGCTGGCCATCGGCACGTAGTCGCGAGCGCGCTCCCCCACATACACCTGACGCGGACGCCCGATCTTGGTTTCAGGATCGTTGATCATCTCGCGCCACTGAGCGATCCATCCTGGTAGCCGACCCAAGGCGAACATCACCGGGAACATGCGGCACGGGAACCCCATCGCCTTGTAGATCAGGCCCGTGTAGAAGTCCACGTTCGGATAGAGCTTGCGGGACACGAAGTAGTCATCGGCCAAGGCCACCTCTTCCAGATGGAGCGCGATGTCCAGAAGCGGATCCTGCACCTTGAGGGCTTCAAGAACGTCGTGTGCCTTGTCCTTGATGATGGCCGCGCGCGGATCGTAGTTCCTGTACACGCGGTGCCCGAACCCCATCAGGCGGATCCCTTCCTCACGGCTCTTCACCTGCTCAATGAACTTGCTGGCTCCGACCCCGGACTGGTGAATCTGCTCCAGCATCTCCACGACCGCTTGGTTCGCACCGCCGTGCAGGGGTCCAAACAGCGCGTTGATGCCCGCGGACACAGAGGCGAACAAGTTGGCGCGCGCGGACCCCACGAGCCTGACCGTCGAAGTCGAGCAGTTCTGCTCATGATCCGCGTGCAAGAGCAGCAGCAGATCCAGAGCCTCTACGACTACGGGATTCGCCTGGTAGTCCTCAGCGGGCACGCCGAATGTCATTCGCAGCAAGTTGTGCACGTAGCCATACCGGTTGTCCGGATACAGGTACGGCTGGCCTACAGACTTCTTGTACGCGTACGCGGCGATCGTAGGCAGCTTCGCCAGTAGTCGGACCGTGGAGATCTCAACTTGCTCATCGTCGTCAGGATCAAGGGAATCTTCGTAGAAGGTCGACAGCGCGCTCACCGCGCTGGAGAGCACAGGCATTGGATGCGCCTCCCGCGGGAATCCGTCGAACAGGCGCCGCAGATCCTCATGCAAGAGAGTGTGCCTATTGATCCGCTGCTGATACTCGGCCATCTGACCGGCCGTCGGCAGCTCTCCGTAGATGAGTAGATACGCGACCTCGAGGTAGTTGGACTGCAGGGCCAACTGCTCGATGGGATAGCCGCGGTAGCGCAGGATTCCCTCGTCACCGTCGATGTAGGTGATCTTCGAACGGCACGATGCCGTGTTACCGAAGCCGATATCGAACGTCACGCCGCCGGTGGACTTCAGCAGCGACGAGATGTCGATCCCCGACGGCCCCTCCGACGGTGACACGACCGGCAGGTCCAAGTCCAGACCCGCATGGCGCAGACTCGCGATGTCGTTCACGCACGCTCTCCAACCATCGCCTTCACGCCGCTCCGGGTGGCAGATGGTCACTCGGTCCGCCCACGCCAAAGTACTCACGCGCTGCTCTTGTGTTGTTCAGCACTAGGGCTACCGCGTTGAGCGCCAACACGGCACAACCGGTGCCATAGGCGAGCGAGAATAGAGCGAAGAACAGGTTGATGACCATCAGAATATTGGCCAGCATCCACGACTGCGGATCTCCAGCGAGCTGCTGCCGGGCAACCCACAAGTAGATGAATCCAAGCAGCCCCGAAAGCATCGCTGCCAGAATCCAGTACCAGTCGCTGATCGGTGCCCCGTAGAACTCCTGGATTTCACCCGGCCGAATCGCCAGGACGGCATAGAGTCCTGCCGTGATGAACTGCAGGACAGCCCCCACTACGAACAGGACGGCGACTCCCGTCACGGAGCCGGGTCGGCTGGGCACACGTAGCTGACTACTCATGGTTCGCATACTAGACGCTCGGGTGACCCTAATGCCCAACCCCAGGTGAGTTCCGCGATCCTCGCCGCGGCCTCGTCGACCTGAGAGTCACTGGCAGTCAGCGACAACCTGATGTGCCGCCCGCCCAGCGCGCCATAGAAGTCTCCAGGGGCGACGACGATCCCGGCGTCGGCAAGCCTGCCCACAGTCACGTCACAGGGTTCATCCAGGGACGCCCACACGAACAGCCCGGCTTGGTCATCATCAACGACGAACCCGCGCTGCCGCAGGGCAGCGGCTAGGACTTCGCGCCGACTCTGGAAGCGCTTCCTTGCCAGCGCGGCCAGGCTGTCGTCGGACAGGGCGGCGGCCCCGGCGGCCTGCACAGGAGTCGGGACAAGCAACCCAAGATCGCGTCTGCGCTGAAGCAAGCGGCGAACCACGCCCTGGTCACCGCTGACGAATCCGCATCTGTACCCCGCCATCGAGTAGGTCTTGGACAACGAGTGGAGCGCTAGGACGTTGTCGAAGGAACCGCCGCTGACATCTGGATGCAGTACCGAGTGCGGGCGATGCCCAGTCGGCGCCAGTTCTATGTAGCACTCATCGCTGACTAGCAGGCTGCCCCGGTCCCGCGCCCACTGGACCATCTTGTGCAGATGCTCAGGCGGGAGCACCTGTCCTGTCGGATTGGACGGGGTGTTCACCCACACGATCGACACCCTCGCGGGCCCCAGCGCCAGCAGGGAATCGGAGACCACTACCCGACAGCTGGCAAGATCGGCGCCGACCCGGTACGTCGGATACGCCAGATGGGGAATCACAACAGTGTCGGCGGCTCCCAAGCCCAGCAGCGTGGGCAGCAGTGCGATCAGTTCCTTGCTCCCGATAGTCGGCACGACATCGCGTGGGTCTATCGCCGCGCCAATCCGTCGTGATGCCCAGCTCGCGAACGCCGACCGCAGGTCATCGGTTCCGTGGGCGGTTGGATAGCCGGGAGCATCGCCAGCGTTGGAAAGGGCATCCCGGATCGGCGCTGGTGTTTCATCGACCGGCGTCCCTTGCCCGAGATCGATCACGGCTAGGCCCGATGCGATTGCCCTCGGGCGCACTTCCGCGATCCGTTCAACCACGTTCCTCGGGGGAACCATGCTCACTGACCAGCCCGAGCCGACCACGTCGACGCCCAGGAGCCGGGCCCGTCACCGCGTAGATCCAGCATCACCGACCCCGTGTCAACCAGCCCGGCCATGTGAGCCCTGAGGTCAGCCGGGGAAGCGTGGCTGGCTGATTCCCCTGGGCTGCGCTCGAGCCGTTCGAGATCGAGCCGAGCCTCGTGAGCCGACTTCAGCCACTCCTGAAGCCCAGCGATGTCTCCATCATCTAGATACCGCGCCGCCCGCAGAAGTTCGGCACTTGCCAGGCGAGCCCGCTCGGCCGCGCACCGAGCGTTGGCGGCGACGAACTCCGCTGTGCGCGCTGGGGGTGAAGCGCACACCCGACTGATGTCGCGGAATGAGCCAGCCGCCAGCCGCAGCGCCAGTGTCCGGTGTGGTTCGGTGGCCGCCGCTCGCCCCAGCGCCCCGGCTAGAAGGTGAGGCAGATGCGACACCTCAGCGACGACAGCGTCATGTGTGGCCGCCGTGACCGGCACGGGAAACGCCCCGAAAGCCAGGACCGCCCTCAACACGACGATCAGCGCCTTCGGGTCAGTCAACTCGTCGATCACTACTGGCCACGCGGCTCCGACGAACAGGTCCGCGCTGCCCGCACCAACGCCGGAAAGCTGCGACCCGGCCATCGGGTGCGTCGCGACGAACGGGAACCGGCCACTGTCAGCGCGCCACACTTCGACAATGGGCGACTTCGCCGAACCCAAATCCATCGTCGGAACCCGCGGCCCCGACTCCTGCAACCGGGCCAGGATCTGCGCGTTCACCCCCGTCGGCGCCGCCAGCATCATCAGATCCACGCCGGACATCTCGTCGGTCGAAGCCACGGGCCTCACGCCGAACTTCAGCGCCTCATCCATGATCCGCGAGTCCAGATCCAGTCCCAGGACTTCAACCCCTTGGCCGGTCAGCGCCCGGGCGGCGGAGGAACCAATCAAGCCCAGGCCGCAGATGCCCACGACCCGCAACATCTCCGACCCCCCGCTCACGGTGCCTTGTGCTCCAGCAGTGAATCGATCCACGAGTCCAGCGTGGCGGCCCCGACAGACCCTGGGGGCGGAAACTCTCCGATCCGGCCTTCGCTGACAGCCGGATTGAGCGGGTAGCAGCCAAGGATCTTGACCTCGGCCGGAACTCGCGCGGCGCAGGCCAGAGCTTCGCGAATCCGCGAATCCGCGAGGTGCCCGCGTGCGGTTAGCAAGAAGCAGTACTCCCCCAGGCGAGTTCTCAACCGTCGGGAGCTGATCGAGGTCAGTGCGATGTCTCTGCTTGAGAAGCAGGCGAGGATGTCCGCCAGGACGCCTGTGCGGTCCCCCACGGGCGTCACCACGACGGCCGTTGTGTCATGCCCAGTCGCAGGAGCTGGCTTACGCCTCAGAACGGCCATGCGCGTGGCCACGCCGGAGTGGTCTTCCGCGACGCCGCGCAGAACAGCGAGCGCGTGCAAACGGCCAGCCTTCGCGGAAGCTATCGCCGCGACAGCCGGGTCGTCCTGACCGGCGACGCGAGCGCAGGCCTCCGAGACCGACTCGACTAGGGTCAGTTCCGCGCCAGAGGATTCGATGAACCGCCGGCACTGAGCCGCTGCGGCCTGGGTCGTGATCAGGCGCCGAACTCCCGCCGCACGGGCGCCGGCCAAGCCGACGACCACGTAGCTGATGGGCACGACGAGTTCTTCGTTTATGAAGCAAATGGATGACCGGAAGATCAACTCGTCGATAGTGCTCGACACGTCCCCCTCGACCGAACTCTCCAGCGGCACAATGCCAGCCGCGGCCTCTCCCGCTTCGACGCTGAAGATCACATCAGGCACGCTGGCACGCGGCGAGACCTCGCCAACCCACGGAACCGCCAACATGTCGACCGCGGAGTGCGTGAACGATCCCGGCGGGCCAAGGTAGGTCAGCAACTCCCCCGCACCATCAGTCACTCGTCGTGTTCCTGCGGCGGCAGGGCAGTCACGAGAGGAACGTCCTTCTCCCATGGCCCATGCTTGGCCGCGCCGCCGAGGTCGGAATCGGGGATTCCTGTGAAGAACTCCGCGTTGGCGTCGGTGTATGGCGTGTACTCGTCCGGAACGTCGTCTTCGTAGAAGATCGCCTCCACGGGACATACCGGTTCGCAGGCGCCGCAGTCGACGCACTCATCAGGGTGGATGTAGAGCATGCGGTCGCCCTCATAGATGCAATCCACCGGACATTCATCCACGCAAGCCCTGTCCTTGAGGTCAACACAGGGCTGGGTGATGACGTAGGTCATCTGTCCTCCTCGCCAATTCTCGAACGCGGATTGGGCACCGCTTGGACCTAGTATCGTCAATTCCACCACGCCTTGTACAAGGGGGCACCGTGCCGTCATTCCCTGCCGCCAGGGGTTCTATCAACGCGTCGCCGTCAGACATCGGCCGTCGGCTCACCGTTCGCTATCGGGATGGCTTCGCGAAGCCGGAGCGTGAAGCCGCTGGAGTCCTTGACCGCTGGACCGGTGGACTCGCTGACGGGATCCTGCAGATCCGGAGCCGCGATGGCAGCGAACTGAGGATCCGGGCAGAGGACCTAGTCGCGGCCAAAGTCATCGAGCCTGAGATCTCGGCATACGAACTCCAGTGGCTCGCCGAGCAGGCGTGGCCGCCGATGGAATCGCAGTCCCTCAACGGCTGGGAGCTCCGCGCATCTCAGGGAGCCACCTGGCGAGCGAACAGCGTCCGCGTCGCGGGCAGGCCGCCGAAGTCGCTGGCTGACACGTTGCGCAAGGTCGAGCGGTGGTACGCCAAGTTCGACGTCACGCCCAAGCTGCAAGTCCCGGCGCCATCAGGACTCGACTCGGAACTGGACGAACTCGGCTGGACTGTCGCGCGGACGAGTCGAATGATGATCGCTTCGGTGTCGCACTTGGCTGCCACGGCTGGAGCCGCGCGCAGCCGGTCCGATCTGGACATCGAGGTCCGCGACGGCCAGAACCCGGAATGGATACGTCTGATCGCCAGCTATAGGCCAGAGGCCGCCCAGGAATTCGACCACATCATGGACGCGCCAGGTCCTGCCGCGTTCGTGTTCTGCCGAAACGCCGACGGAGTGCTGCTGGGAGCCGGGCGGGGCCTGGCCCTTGGCGACTGGGCGAGCATCACGAACATCGACACGCTCTCCCAGTCGAGGCGTGAGGGGATAGCGACAGCGATCTTGGCACGCCTTGCCCAGTGGGCCGTGGAACAGAACGCCAAGAACTGGTTCCTGCAGGTGTCAGCCGACAACACCGCCGCCCGCGCCTTCTACGAGAAGCACGGGTTCGTCAAGCATCATCGATACCAATACCGCAGTCCGACCCAGTCTCAGCCCCCGGGGGAGTGACGGGCTCCGGACTCCGGTCCGCGGGTCTGATCCGGGCGGGAAGCGAAGCTGCCGCGGCCCCAAGCACTGCGCCGCCAAACAGGTAGACGACGGGCACGACGCCTTCGGCGATCACGACGTTCCCGCCCGGCAGCGGCACCGCCAGCACCAGAGTCATCACTAGCCATCCAACGAACCAAGCCGCGGCCGGCGTGCGGGATTCCCAGCTGTGGACTAGCGCTCGCTGAGTCGCGCCCAACGCGGCCAGAACCAGCACAAGTCCGACGGGGATCTGAACGCTCGCGACGTTGGCGCCGATCGCCTGGACGAACCCACCCAAGAGTCCGAGTGCCGCGCCTCCGAGGACCACCGGCAGCAACCACCAGCGGGACTCACTCATAGGACTACGCCGCTGAACAAGTCATCTTCCGGCTGTCCGCTGGGGCCGTCCCCGCGCTGGCCCTTGGCTAGACGGAAGTGCTCAAAGGCGAACACTGGGGTGCCGACATTGTCCGCAAGCGCGAAGAAGCCGCTTCCCATGTTGATCTGGCTGGCGTGCGCGTGCAGGGCCGCGACCTTTCGGTCCATCACGCTCGAGACGTCGATGGACGCCCCGATCCAATCCGTGGGGCAGGCGAAGGGCAGATCGTCGGCATCCAACGACGCGAAATCAGACTGGTCCCCCATGGCCCTGAGGGCCTCGATACCGGCGCGGACCATGTCGATTGGGAATGCCGTCCAGTAGATCTTGGGTACGTCCCAAGCCGGTCCGATGTCAGGCCGGTACGACGCGACCTGAGCCAGGGCCGCGGCATAGGTCGTGACGCGGTGGGCCTGGATGTGGTCCGGATGACCGTAGCCGCCGAAGTCGTCATATGTGACGAGCACGTGCGGCCGCGCGTCCCTGATCACCTCAACCAAGTCGGTCGCGGCCTCGCGCAGATCGGCCCGCCAGAAACTGTCCGGGTCCTCGTTCGACGGCTCGCCCATCATCCCCGAGTCGCGGTACTTGCCCGCACCGCCGAGGAACCGGAAATCCGTCACTCCCAGGGCTGACATCGAGGCCGCCAGCTCCGACATCCGGTGTTCCCCCAGCCCACCCTCGGCGCTTGAGCGCAGGTGTTGGATTCCGGGGAGCAGAATCTCGCCCTCTTCGCCGAGAGTGCAGGTCACCAGAGTGACGCTGCCCGTCCCAGCGGCATGCTTGGCCATCAGGCCACCTGTGGTGATGACCTCGTCGTCCGGATGCGCGTGCACAACCATGAGTCGGCGTCCGTGTTCAGCCATTGACACACACTAGAGCCTGCCCCTGACCCGCCCGTGGCCTGCCGGCGGCCTGCGGGCGGCCATGGCCTGCCCCCGCCTGACGAAGCGGCCGTTTCCGACAAACGCGACCGTTACGCAAAGAAACGCTCGTTGTAACGGGCGCGTCTGTACCCAAACGGGCGCGTTTGCGCGAAGCGGCCGGTTCCGCGGGGGCGGGCGGGGCGGGCGGGGCGGGCGGGTAGGGCGCGCGGGTCGGGCGGGTCGGGCGGGCGGGGCGCGCGGGTAGGGCGCGCGGGTCGGGCGGGTCGGGCACGGGGACGCGAGCAACGCCCCCCAGGTTTGCGGCAGGATCCTGGCATGGCAAGCGACTTCCCACGAAGGCACGCGCTGACTAGAGGGTTCCGGCTTGGAGCGCCCCGCAACCTGGCTATCCCCCCAGGCGGCTCTGGCGTGATGTTCCTCAGATCCAGTAGCGGAGTAGATCCGGTCAATGACCTGTGGATCGCGGAGCTCGCCACATCCGGGGACATCCGCGAGGAGCGACTGGTGGACGCGCGGTCACTGCGCGATGGCGTCGACCACGAGTTGCCAGCGGCGGAGCGCGCGAAGCGGGAACGCGTCCGAGAGATCGGTGAGGGCATAACGTCGTTCTCGGCTGACGAATCCGGAGCCCGCGTCTGCTTTCCGCTGACGGGCAGGCTGTTCGTGACGGAGGTGTCGGCACGCGAGACTCGGCGAATCGGCAGTGACACAGATGTGGCTGAATGCCGGATCGCGCCAACCGGCGAAGCCGTCGCGTACACCACTGGGGGTTCGGTCAAGATCGCCGACCTACGCACAGGCCAGACCCAGGTTCTGTGCGCCCCGGAGACTCCAGAGCAATTCTGGGGGACAGCGGAGTTCATCGCCGCCGAGGAGATGAACAGGTTTGACGGCATGTGGTGGTCGCCAGCGGGGGACCGCCTGCTGGTGACTCTGACCGACGAGTCGGAGGTGCCGGTTTGGTGGATATCGGACCCCGCGAACCCAGCCACGCCGCCAGTCCAGCATCGCTACCCCGCAGCCGGCACAACCAACGCCGACGTCTCACTCTGGCTGGTGAATCTGGCCGGTGACAGGGTCCGCGTGGACTGCGGCGACTTCGAGTACCTGACCCGCGTGAGTTGGTCGATGCATGGCGACCCGATAGCGCAAGTACAAAGCCGCGACCAACGCACCTGCCGCATCCTGTCAGTCAACCCCGCCGACGGCTCCACGACATGCGTTCGGGAACGCACGGGCGACTCCGTGATCGAGCTAGTCCCGGGAGCCCCAAGACTCACCGAACATGGCGTGATCGAAGTTGTCGACGACCTCGAGACGGATACGCGCAGACTGGTCCTCAATGGCACGCCTATCTCCGAGCTCGGCCTGCAGATCGGGGCGGTCCTGTCCGATGACAGCCGTGGTTGCGTCGTCTTGGCGAGCACCGATCCAACGACAACTGACATGTACTTCATAGATTGGGATGGCGAAGCTCGGCGCCTAACCCAGCCGGGAGGCCGAGTCCTCGGCCGGGCGAGCGGTAACGTGTGCGTGACGCAACGATCAGACCTGACCGAGCCGATCACGATGACCACCGTGACCGTCGCCGACCTGGTCACCCAGATCAGGTCCTACGCCGAGCGGCCGTCGGTCACGCCGAGGCCGCGGTTCCTGCTGGCAGGTCCGGATCGGATCCGAACGGCCGTGCTGATGCCAACCGAGCCACGCCCCGGCGCCCTCCCGATCCTCATGTCGCCATACGGCGGACCGCACGCCCAGAGGGCCATCGCCTCTGCCGCCTCCTACGTCACTGACCAATGGCTCGCGGATCAGGGATTCTGCGTCGTCGTGGCTGACGGTCCCGGGTCCCCCTACCGGGGCCCTGCCTGGGAGGCGCGCATCCAGGGGGACCTCGCCGCCGGCCCGCTGGCCGGACAGATCGCCGCGCTCGAAGCGGTCATCGAGGATCTCGGAGATCGAGTGGACCCTGGCAGAGTCGGGATCCACGGCTGGTCCTTCGGCGGCTACCTTTCCGCCCTGGCGGTCCTGGAGCGACCTGACCTGTTCCACGCGGCCGTGGCGGGAGCGCCCGTCACCGAGTGGGCGCTCTATGACACCCACTACACCGAGCGGTATCTGGGGATGCCGTCGCAGGAACCGGGCGCCTACGAACGATCCAGCCTGCTGGTGCGGGCGGCTCAACTCCGGCGCCCGCTACTGATCGTGCACGGACTCAGCGACGACAACGTAGTCGTCGCGCACACGCTGCGCCTGTCAGCCGCACTGCTGGCGGCCGGTCGCGAACATTCGGTTCTGCCGTTGTCGGGAGTGACGCACATGACCCCACAGGAAGTCGTCGCGGAGAATCTGCTCCTGCGCGCTGTCTCGTTCTTGCGCGACGCTCTGGCCTGAGGCGATCCGTCATTCTCCGCTGTCGCCGGCGTCCGGGCAGTAGCAGGCCACCAAGTGGTCCGGCGAGCTTCCCGGAACCGGCTCCAGTTTCGGAGGGGATCCAGAGCACGCATCGTAGGCCTTCCAGCACCGCCACCGGAACCGGCACCCAGCGCCGAGAGTCGCGTCGGACCCAGACGCTCGCCCAGCGGTGTCCGTTAGGCTGCTCGGGACGGCCCCGGCCCTTCGTCGGGCCGCGGCCAGCAGCGACCTCGTATACGGGTGGGCCGGGCGGCTGTAGATGTCATCGCGCCCCCCCGTCTCGACTATGGAGCCCGAGTACATCACCGCCACCTTGTCGGCGATCTGGCGCACGACGGCCAGGTCGTGACTGATGAACACGTACGACAAGCCCAACTCGTCCCGCAGATCGAGCAACAGATTCATGATCTGCGCCCGGACCGACACGTCCAGGGCCGAAACCGGTTCGTCAGCAACGACGATCTTCGGCCGCAAGGCGATCGCCCTGGCGACTCCGATGCGCTGACGCTGGCCGCCGGAGAACTGATGCGGGTACCTGTTGGCGAACTCCGGGCCCAGTCCGACCTGCTCGAGCAGCCCAGCGACGGCCTGCCTGGACGATCGGTTCGGTGCCAGCGCGTCCGGATGGATGGCGAAGGGCTCTCGAAGGATCGCCGAGATGGTCATCCTCGGATTCAGCGACAGGTACGGATCCTGAAGCACGATCTGGATGTCCCGCCGCTTCCGGCGAAGCTGACGGGCCGAGAGTCCAGCCAGGTCATCCCCGGTTACTTCGACGGACCCAGAAGTCGGGGCCTCCAGCCCGAGCAGCAACCTGGCCGTGGTCGACTTCCCAGACCCGCTCTCACCGACTATTCCGACGGACTCCCCCGCGCGCAGTGTCAGCGTCACTCCGTCTACCGCCCTGACTTCGCCGATAGTGCGTTTCCAAATGACTCCGCGCCGGATCGGGTAGACCTTTGTCAGGTTCGTCGCAGCCAGGACGATCGGGCGCTCAGCCATGCGACATGACCTCATCAGCCCGCCAGCAGCGGCTCCAGTGATCTGGCGCCGCCAGGGACCACTCGGGCTCCCGCGCGCACAGATCGATCGCGAGCGCGCACCTGGGCCGGAACAGGCAACCGGACGGCAACTTCATCAGGCTTGGGGGAAGGCCAGGGATCGCGGGCAACCTGCCTAACCCGTCGTCCAGCGACGCCACGGACCGCATGAGCCCCTGGGTGTATGGATGAGCTGTGTTAGCGAGTACAACGGCCGTCTCGCCCTGTTCCATGGCGCGGCCCGCGTACATGACGGTGACCCTGTCGGCCGCGCTGGCGGCAACACCGAGGTCGTGGGTGATCAACACCAGTCCCATTCCGGTCTCAGCCCGGAGCTCTGATAGGAGGTCCATGATCGCGGCCTCGACCGTCACGTCCAAGGCCGTAGTCGGCTCGTCGGCGATCAGGACTTCGGGTCGCAGCGCGATCATCATCGCGATCAGGATCCGTTGCCGCATGCCCCCAGAGAACTGATGAGGGTAGTCCCCGTACCGCTTGTCCGCGGAGGGGATTCTCACGCGTGTCATCGCGTCGATCGCGGCCGCGCGCGCGTCCGCGTGCCCGAGATGCTCATGGACCGTGAACATCTCCGCCACCTGCCGACCCACGCTGACTACGGGGTTCAGAGCCGACAAGGCGTCCTGGAAGACGATGGCGATTCGCCGGCCTCGGATCTGCCTGTACTCCTTCTCTGTCGCGCCCACTAGCTCCGTACTCGACAAGCGGATGCTCCCGGAAACTATGCGTGCCCGTTCGGGCAGCATCCCCATCACAGCCAGCGCCGTCATCGACTTACCCGAGCCGGACTCCCCCAGCAGCGCGACGGCCTCGCCAGCGTTCACCGAGAAGCTGATCCCGTTCACCGCGCGGGCCTCACCATCCCTACTCGAGATGCGAACCGAGAGATCCGAAACTTCAAGCACTGGATCAGCCATCACTGCTCACGCCCTGAACTTCGGGTCCATGGCGTCACGTATCGCGTCGCCGAGCAGGATGAAGGCCAGCACTGTCGCGCTCAGGAACGCGGCGGGGAACAAGAGGGTCCACGGCGCCTGGAAGAACACCGATTGAGCGTCACTGATCATGGTTCCCCAGGAGAAGTCCGGTGGTCGGATCCCAAGCCCCAGGAACGAGAACGTGGCCTCCGCCGCGATGAAACCGCCCAACGACAGCACCGCGATCACGATGCCGGGACCCGCGGCATTGGGCAGGATGTGCCGCACCATGATCCGCGCGTTTCCGGCCCCCAGTGCCCGCGCGGCGAGCACGTAGTCCTGCCCTTTGGCCTCGATGGTGGTGGATCTGACGATCCGGGCCGCTGCCACCCACCCCAGGACCGATAGCACGAACACGACTCCCCAGATGCCGGGCAACGAGATCGCGCTCAGCGCCACGATCCCGCCAAGGATCAACGGCAGCCCGAAGAACACATCAACGACGCGAGACAGCACCGAGTCCAGCCACCCGCCGGAGTATCCCGCGATCAGTCCGACTGTGGCACCCAGGACCGTCGTGGCGATCGTGGCGATGACACCGACGGCCACGCTCGGCCTGGCCCCGTACACGCTCAACGCGTACACGTCGCACCCCTGCTGATCGGTCCCGAACCAATGCTCACCGCTCGGCGGTAGCAGGGAATCCGCCAGGGCGCAGCCGCCCGTCAGTGATGACGTGTGCTCGACGTCTGAGAAGAAACCTGGGAACAACACCATCCCGGAGACCAACACGATCAGCACGGCACTGATCCAGAACACGAAGCTGTGCCGCAGGTCAAACCACGCGTCACGTGCCAGAGTGCGCGTCGGCCCGGTGTCGGCTCCAGCCAGGGCGACCTCTGCGGTGGGGGTGAGGTCAGTCATACCGGATCCTCGGATCCAGAACGGCGTACAGCACATCAACCAACAGGTTCATCAACAGGTAGGCGATCACCAACGCCGTGACCGTACCGACGACCACGACAGCCTCACCCAGCCGGATGGACGAATACAGCTGCTGACCGATTCCGGGCACGTTGAAGATCCCCTCGACTACGACCGCTCCCCCCATCAGGGCCGCAAGGTCAGCGCCCAGGAAGGTGACCACGGGGATCAAGGAGTTGCGCAAGCCATACTCCCTGATGATCCGGCGCGCTGGCAGACCCTTGGCCCGGGCTGTGGAGAAGAAGTCCTGATTCACCGTTTCCAGCAGACTCTGCCTAGTCAGCCTGAGCACGTAGGCCAACGACAGCAGCGCCAGGACCGTGGCCGGCAGCAAGTAGCTGACCGGCCATCCGTCCGCGATCCCGGACGCGGGGAGCCAGCCCAGCTTCACGCCTATGACCCACTGGGCGACGTAGGCCAGCACGAACACAGGGATCGAGATCACGACCAGGGTTCCGCCCAACGCCAGTGAGTCGATGACTCCTCCCCGGCGCAGCGCTGCCCATACCCCGAGGGAGACGCCGATGAGTATCTCGATGACTAGGGCAGTGAGGGCCAGCTGCACGGTTACTGGCCAGCGTTCGGCGAAGATCTCGGTGACGGCTTGACCAGAGAAAGTGGTTCCCAGATCCCCGGTGAATATCCCCATTAGGTACTTCGCGTACTGAACGAAGAAGGGGTCATCAAGATTGAACTGCGAAGTCAGATACTCCAGGTAGGCCGGGTTCTCCTGCCGACCCCCGGCCAGGTTGTCCAGCGGGTCACCGGGCACCGCGAACATCAGGAAATAGATGAGGAACGTCGTGCCCAGAAACACCGGAACTACCTGCAGCAACCGCCGCAGAACGTAGCGACCCAAGGTCCCTCACTTCGAGGTTGGGGTTACTTCACGACCCTGATCTCGGCCAAGTTCACGAACTGCTGCGAATTCACCTTGACGTTGGACACGTTCTGAGAGTACCCGGCCACAATGTTCGGGAACTGAGTCGGAGCCAGCCAGAAGTCGTCCATGGCCACCTGCTCCGCGCGTTGCCAAATGGCCACCTGCTCGCCGGGGGATTGGGTGGCGTTGCCTTCCTGCATCAACTTGTCGAACCGGGGATTGTCGTATCCGAAGTCATTGCCACCGCCATCCCGGCTGAAGAGCGGCCCGATGGTGCTCGCCAGAGTCGGGTTGTCGGCCGCCCAACCGGCTTGGAAGAGGTCCCCGGGTTCAGCGTTGTCGAGGGCGTCGAAGTACGCCTGATAGTTGGGCAGCACCTTGATGGTGCATTCGATCCCCAAGTTGCGCTGGAGCTGGTTACAAATCGCCTTCTCCACTTGCTGCGTCGCACTCGCGAGCGACATGAGCCGGACCTTACCGCCGGGCAACCCGCCGGCCTGCTGAAGGCTCTTCTTCGCGGCGGCGGCATCAAATACGCACTTGTCGCCGCACAGGTCCGTTCCGCCGCCTGGAGCGGCATCCGACACGAAACTGAGCGCCCGCTGACGAGTGCCATAGAACAACTTGGAGTTGATCTCCGCCCAGTCGATGGCCTTGGAAATGGCCACCCGAGTGGCCTTGTCCTTGAACGCCTCGCCTTTGGGGAACCCGAAGAAGCTGACTAGCAGGGAGGCGCTGTCGTTGATGAATCGATCGCCGAGCACTTGCTCGGCATTGGCCAGCGCGTTTTGCGGAAGGATAGGCGCGACATCGAGCGTCCCGGCCTGCAAATCGGACCAGAGCGTGTTGTTATCCGCGTAAACCCGGAACTCAATGTTGTCGGCATTACCCGGGGTTCCGGCGTATCCGGAGTTCTTGGCCAGAGAAACTTCGGTGGCGCTCCACGGCCTCTTCAACTGATATGGACCGTTGCCGATCGGCTGCTTGCCATATGCCTTGATGTCCTTGAACGCGACCGATGGCATCGGTAGGACAGGCGGCCCCGCCAGGAAGTTCTTGAACAGCGCGTCGCCCAGCGGTGAGACAAGCGACACCTGAATCGCGTTCTTGCCCACAGCCTTCAATCCTGACATTGTCTTGGACTTCGGCTCGGCCTTCGGGTTGGAAGGCGCCACGTCCGCGTAGCCCTTGACGTTCAACTGGCTCGGTCCGAAGACGAACCCGAGTTGCTGGCCGTTGGGTGCGTACGCCGTGAAATTCCATGTGTCGATGAACGTCTTCGCCGTGATCGGCTCCCCGTTGGTGAACTTCCATCCGGAGTTGAGCTCGATCTTCCACGTCTTCCCGTTGTCCGCCGTGGACACCTGGCTCGTCAGGCCCGTCTGCTCCGGAACCAAAGTCCCGTCATCTTGAGTCTGGAACGCGAACAGACCCGTGAACAGAACACTGAGCACATTCGCGCAGTAGATGTCGTAGCAGTTGCTCGGCACGAAGCTGCGCGAGGACTCGATGGCAACCGAGTAGGTCCCGCCAGTCGGCCCCGGCGTCGGCTGGTCATTCTTTCCGCATGCGGCCAAGACCAGAGCCCCCGCTACGACACCACACGCTAGCAACTTGACGCGGTTCCTCATTGTCACTCCTCACGACTCGACCAAGCCTAGCGCCGCGACTCCCTGATTGGCGTTCCGTCGGATGCCTGGGCCGTGCGCGGTGCTGCGCGCGGCGACCTCACCGAGGCTGCTCAGCAACTGACTTGATAGTGCTGACTGCGATACGCCGGAGGCGCGGCTGCCGCGCGCGAGGTCCCAGCGTAAGCCGCGATGTGATCCGGGTAGCTGATCCAAAGCTCGCCAGTCGGATCGAAGTCGCGTTCGAGAGCCCGCTCCGCGCCGCGCTGGTCTCGCGTCGCCAGCTTCGCGACCAACCCCAGGTCGGGCGCGGGTTTGACCTCCAAAGCGGAGGCCGCGAACTCCATAGCCGCGCGCCCGGCGTCTGTCCTGGCGAGCACCGTGGTCCAGCCCGGGTCGCTGCCGATGCTGCCCACGGCGATGTCAGCCGACCGACCGGCGAAGTCAGCGCATTCCGCGCACCCCCGCAGGGCAGCGCTCCGGATGTCGCGGACCGGCAAGCGCAGGAGCTCTTCGCCGCCCTGTGCCCAGCCGATCATCTCGCCTGCACGCACGTCGATCCGGGCCAGTCGCGTCACGTCAACACCTGTGGCTGCCAGGGCCTCCGCGAGCTTGTCCCCGTCGAATGACCGCGTGCAGAACAAGGCGACCGTGAGCACCACAGCGTCCGCGGCGGTCTGGCGGTATCGCCACGGGAAGCGCTGGAGCGCCCGCAACACGCTCACCTGGCATGGCGTTCCAACGAAAGCGAGCCGGTGGACGTCTTCCGGCAAAGGTGAGTTGAGCTCAACGAGCGCCTGTGATTGCGTATATACACTTCCGGCGCACGCCCGCAGCTCGTCCTCGGTCCGCGCGAGAACGGGATTGCCGGCGAACACTCCATCCGGCCGGTTGACGATCGCGCCGTCGATGACCTCGTCCTTCAGGAGCTTCGACAGCAGCGCGGTCACGACACCGCCGTCCTGCGCACTCTCGACTCGAGCCGCGGCCCTGGCCGAGGACGCGTCGAGGACTTCGATCATGCCCGATTCTTGGGCGCTGTCAGCCTGGCCGTCCAAGACGGACGCGAGTCTCTCGGTGCGAAGCCCTCCCATCGGGCAGTAGTCCCAGCACGCCGAGCATCCCGTGCACATTTGGACCAGCGTCGGGCGACCGTCCTCGCCGACATTTATCGAACGCGACGGGCACGCCGCTATGCAGCCGCCACATCTGATGCACCGATCGGCGTCGATCACAGCCGCCGCGGTCCTGTGGAACCAAATCTTCTCCGGCAGCTCCGGCACGCCACTGGCCGCCGCGATCTCGTCGCGCACATCCGCGGCAGGATCGATGAACGCCGCCGGCGCCGACGTGGCCACCGGGTTCACCTCTGGCTCCCCGATGTCGCGTCAACCCTGTCCAAGACATCACCGAAATCTCGAGCATCCAGTGAGCCCAGGCTGGCTTCGCCGCTGGCGACCTCAACTAGCGCCGACGTGATCGCGTCGAAGGTCGTGCTCGCTGGCGCTCCCAGACAGGCCCAGCTCCCCAGTCTTCCCGCCCCCGAGTCTCCCCCGACGGCGACGTCAAAGGCGTCGAATATCTGAGTATCCGTCTTGCCCATCGTCGCCCTCAAGCCGATGTGAGCCAGCGGTATTTGGGCGCACGAGGCCTTGCAGCCAGACATATGAATTCGCAGACCCTCCAGACGATCCCATCCCCCGACTGGCACGTTGCGGCGAAGGTGCTCGGTCAGCTGCGTGCCGTAGGTCTTCATCGGCAGGATCGCGAACTTGCAGAATGGAGCGCTCGTGCATGCCACGACCGCGCGTTCGAACGGATCTGGTTCAGGTCGGAAGCGCTCCAGCAGTGGCTCAGCTAGCAGCCGAGCCGTGTCGCTAACGCCGGTCAGCACCAGGCTTTGGCGTTGCGTCAGGCGCACGTTGCCATCCCCATGAAGCCGGGCCAGCCGCGAGATCTCGCGCAGGTCATCAACTCCCACTCGCCCCACTGGCACCGACAGCCCAACGTAGGAAGTCCCGAACTTGTCAGTGTTCACGCCGAGGTGATCGGCGGTTTCCCATGTCGACAGATCCTCGCCACGGGGCTCAAGCGACCCGTCGGGCACGCGAGCGCGCAACTCTGAGGCGATGCGCACCGGACCCAGCCGATGGACAAGTGCCCTGAAACGATTGACGCTTGAATGCTCGTAGTCGCCTTCGGCTCGGAACAGATCCAGAAGGGCCGCGACAACTTTCGGTGCCACCGCCGGCTCGATGAACATGTCCAAAGCGGTCGCCAGCCGCGGGTAGTCGGACAGTCCGCCCCCAACGTGGACGCCGAACCCGACGCGGCCCGCGCGCCGAGCCGGGGTGAAGGCGACGCAATTCACTCTGGCCACGACGCAATCGGTCGGGCAGCCAGTCACCGCGACCTTGAACTTGCGCGGCAGGAAGGCCGTCAGACGCTCGTCGCTGCCCATCAGAGCCTCGATGGCTTCAACTACCGGGCCGACTTCGAGCAAACCTCGGCCATCGACCCCATCCACGGCACACGCCGTCACATTGCGCAGGGTGTTGCCACAGGACTCGACCGAACCAACGCCTACCGCGCCGAATCGAGCCCATATCTCGGGCAGGTTCTCGAACCGTATCCAATGGATCTGCAGGTCCTGCCGAGTTGTGATCTCGGCGAAGCGGTCGGGGTCTGAATGTCCCGGCGAGCGCACGCAGAAGTCATTGACGACTCCCACGATCGCATCCAGCTGGTCAGCGTTGAGTCGGCCGCCGGGGATCCGGACCCTCATCATGAACGTGTCTTTGAAGCGGTCGTCGTAGACGCCGACCATGCGGAGTTTGCCGATGCCAAGGGGGCCACGGTCCGACGGATGCAGATCCGCCAATTCTGTCGGGCCTGACCTCAGGATCGCCGCCATCACGTCCGACGGAGCCTGATCTTCAGCGAAGAGTTGTGTTTTCATGCCTTGAGTCCGAGCGAATGGAAGACCCGAGCATAGCAACGCTTGTACGCGGCCTCACTCGGCCTCGAGTGCTGCGCGCGCTGCCTTCAAGGCGATGCGCTCATCCGCGCTCACCTCGGGGTAGCGCAGACCCATCCCGGTGACGGTTGTGCTGACGATGTCGGCCACCAGTGCGCGCATAGCCCATTTGCGGTCCGCCGGGATAACCCACCAGGGGGCCCGATCGGTCGATGTCTCCTGGATCATCTCTTCGAACGCCACCTGGTACGCGTCCCAGAAGCCCCGCTCTTTGACATCCGCGGATGAGAACTTCCAGTTCTTGTCCGCGTGATCGAGTCGTTCGAGGAACCGCTTCCGCTGCTCTTCCTTTGACAGGTGCAGGAAGAACTTCAGTACAACTGTTCCGTTGCGGTCCAGATGCCGTTCGAAAGCGTTGATGTCCTCGTAGCGCGCCCGCCAGAAGCCCTGGTCCCGCGGTCCAGGCGGCAGTTTCTGCGACTGGAGGATCTCTGGATGGACCCGCGTGATCAGGACTTCCTCGTAGTGGGACCGGTTGAAGATCCCGATCCGGCCGCGTTCGGGTAGGGCCTTGGCCGCGCGCCAGAGGTAGTCATGGTCCAGTTCCTCAGCGCTCGGCTGCTTGAAGGACGTGACGCTGCATCCTTGAGGGTTGACGCCGCTCATTACGTGCTTGATGGTCCCGTCCTTGCCCGCGGCGTCCATCGCCTGGAACACCAGCAGCAGCGCGAACCTGTCATCGGCGTACAGGATGTCCTGAGCCGCTTCTAGCTCCGCTTTGCTCGCGGCCAGAATCTGTTCGCCCGAAGCCCGCCGCTCGTCTTTAGGCATAGCCTCCAACTGATCCGGCAGCCACTTAGTGTCGAAGGCACTCAGCCGGAACCCGCGGCTTTCCTTGTGGTCGATGCGCAATCTCTCCAGGGTGTCCCGGCTCAGCGCCATCTTGTCCCTCTCCTCCGACAGTCGATCGGTTCAAGGCATGCTCGCACGTCTGGGGGCGGGCCGCGCGTTAGCCTGAGCCCCCGCCGGGCCGCCGTCATTCGCCCCTGCGGAGGCCCAGATGGTGCGAAGCCTCTGATGATCAAGCTCGTCAGCGAGCTTCCCTTCCTGGGTGATCGTCGACCCCCATGATCAGCAGAGGATTTGCATCATCTAGCTGCCTTGAGCCTGAGCTCGCCGACCGATCACACCCGTCTGTGGATTCAGGATTAGCCTGGCTGGGTGTACCAGGAAGTCTGGCAACAGCGATACTCCGAGCCCGGGCGCGTCTGGTCCCGGACGCCGAACCGGTGGCTCATCGACCTCGCCAACACGATGCGTCCAGGATCCGCGCTCGACCTGGCCTGCGGCGAAGGCGCGGATGCGATCTGGCTGGCACTCAACGGCTGGCAGGTGACCGCTGTGGACTTCGCCCCGGCCGCTATCGAAAGGGCAGCCGCTACGGCAGCGGAGGCGGGCGTCGGTGATCGGATGACCTGGGTTTCGGCAGACGTTGACTCCTGGGAGCCCGGCCGCACGTTCGATCTAGTCAGCGTTCAGTTCCTGCACAGCCCCGCTGAGTGCAGGCGCCGCATCCACCGCAAGGCGTGGCAGGCGACAGCTCGGGCGCTCATCGTCGTCGGTCACGATCCCCGGAACGAGGCCGAGGGTCATTGCGGGCCATCCGATCCTGCGTTGCTCTACGACGCGGCGGACGTGCTCGCGAGCTTGGGCCTGTCGGAGTCCAGCCCGGAAGTCAAGGTAGCGGAATGCCGCGTCCGGAGCCCCGGGGATCCAGAGCAGATCGCGTTCGACAGCGTCGTTGTCGTGCGCCGGCTTTGAGGATCGACGCCCGCTCAAACGTTGAAGCGGAACGATCGCGTGGGGTTTCGGCTGTCGTTGGTCACCGCTGGGTGATGCCGGAGAACATGGCTTGACCTGCGGAAACGCGTTCACGGGAGCTCGGGCGTCGTCGACGATCGTCGGTCTCGGCTGGACTTCTTGCGGACTATTTGCGGACCGCAGGATGTCCGGAGCCCCTTCCGCATCTGGTCGAACTCGGCCGCCATGCGTCGACCTCAGAGCCCGAATCTGCGGGCAAACACTCGTAGCCGGGGCGACAGGGGATCCGCATCGCGACGATTCACAGCTGCGCGCCGTCGAACCTCTCGAAGAACCACCCCGCCTGGTCCGGGACGATCTCCGCCAACTCGTCGGAGACGTCAAGGTCGTACGCGGCAGCGATCTCACCCACCTGGACGCCAACGAGGGCCCGGAGGCGACCAAGAGCCATTGAGAGCGGATCTGTTCCCATCGGCCGATAGTGGCGGTCCCAGTCGTCGCCTGCGGAACCCACCTGGTCCATGAACTCGCGGAAGAGACGCTGCAGCAGCTGAACCCGTTGAATCATGTCCGGGCCAATCTCTGGGTTGTCGAGGTGCACGCCCAGCTGCTTGCGTACGTGATCCGCCGACTGCACGCAATGCTCCTCGATCTCCATCGAGAAGTCCTTCCAAAGCATGCGTCGGTCGGCCAGCAGGTTGAGCGCCCGTCGCGCAATCTCACGGTCGTCGTCCTTCCGCTCCCATTGCGCTCCGCCGAAGGGTCCAACCGATCCGCCGGTGACTCGATATCTGGTCACAAGCTGACTTCCTCGACGTCGGCCTGGTCTACCCATCGAGCCAACAGGCTGAACGCGGCCAGCTGCTCAAGAGCCAGTTGCTCCTCGCCACCCGCGCTCTCCTGTGGCTTGTGCATACCGGGGTTCCGAATCGCGGTGTAGAGCCCGTCCGCGAAAGCGCGGGCTCCCCGATGGAGATTCTGGTAGGTCTTGCCGCCGTCATCCTCCGCCAGGCGAAGACGAGGTGCTCCTTCCTTAGGCTCGTCAAGCGAGAACGCCTCGTTGAACAACGCCGTCTCCGACACGTCCATCCGCCCCAACTTGGCCTGCGTCTCCGCATTGATCCGGATCGCCGCCTGCATGACTGCCTGGTGGCAGTGGCCGGTGTTCCAGTACGACCTTCCGTTCTCCCACGACCACGGGTGGAGATTGGCAGCGTCCATGTCAGGTGCGTTGTCGCCCAACTTCTCAGCCAACTCCCCCTGACGCTGGAGCGCAGCCTTGGCACGGGAGGCCTGGTCTCGGAGCCAGTCGAAATCCTCGTCCTTCTTCGGACGCTCGCGCGACCAACCGGGAAGCACGCGGTCGAGAATCTGCTCCACAACATGCGCGCGTTGCGACGCCTCGGTTGCCGGGCCACGCATGACGGTTCCGAAGTAGGCGATGCCCGGTCCCATGTCAGGGACGACCTGTGCCGTCACGCCCAGGAACGCGTCGATCTCACTGATTGCCCACTCGGGATCCAACTTCGCCACGGAGACATCTTGCCGCGATGCGCCGACCGAACGAGTGTCGGAGGCGCGTGTCACGCTCTCTGCATGAGTAACCGTCGCAAGCCGAAGCGCCGCAACCCCGACCCGGCCTCACGCCGCGCCGAGGCGGAAGCTCTTGTCGACAAGATCCTTCATGACACGCCGGAAGGTCGAGTAGACCCGGCAATCTCAGAGAACCTGCGGCAACATCTTGCGCGGAACCCCGGCCAGCCCGACCGCGCTCTGCTCAATCACTTCAAGGACCAGATTCCCGACTTCGACGCGGCGTTCCCGGAGGACCTGGAGAAGTAGCAGGGCGGGGCTCTCACGCCCCATTGAAACGGAACGACCACGCGGGATTTGGCCGTTGGTGGTCATCCTGGGTCGATGCCGAAGAGTGCCGCTTGTCCCGCAGCAACGCACTCTCCGGTCCGTTGAGCGTCGTTGGCGCCCTTCAGGCTCGGCTGGACTTCTCGCGGACTGCTTGCGGACCGCTGGCAATCAGTCATCGGCTTCCAACTCAAGGATGGCGTTGGCGACCTCGGACGGGAAGAGCGTCGACCAGATGATCTCGCCCGAGCCAGGGTTCATCTCAGCGAGTGGCGACGGTTCGGGCTGCCAGTCCTCGGGTGTCACACCCGGGACACAGTCGAGGAGCAGCGCGAAAATCTGCGGATCGGGAACTCCCTCGGCGATGATCGCGAGGTAGGCCTCATGGCCGTTCTCTGCTCGCACAAGAGCCTTGATCCGATGGCTGCGGAACTCGGCGACGGCGAGGTGGCCGTTCTTCAAGGACATCGAGACAAGGCGGATGACCATCCGCTTCATCTCACGCCGCCAAGCAACGGCCTGTTCCGCTGCGAGGCGCTTCCAGTCCCAATCGGCCGGAAGAAGGTGATCTGAGGAGACGGTCTTCCCCGTCGTGCACTCTCGCTGCAGGGTGGCGTAGAAATCGCGCTGAGGGCTGTCCGCTTGGCGTCGACCAGCCGCTCCGATCCACCACGCCCCTCGGCTCGGGCGCACCCAGTCCGGGAGTTCCTCGCCGCGAAGCTCTGTGACGGCGGCGCGATGGTCACTGGTCTTGACCTTGAACCAGACGCGGTCGGCGAGCGCAACGACGCGCTCTGCGCCACCGGCATCCCGCTGCTCTGGAACGCTCTGAGCGTTAGCCACGACCGGGTGATCGATCTCTTCCAACCGGATCCCGAGGTCCGGCAGACCAGCCGCAAGGTCACCGAGGCAGCGCTTCGTCGGACGCACGCCGATCGGTTCCGAGACCATGGCGCGAATCTAGCGGCCAGGTCCGACGGTCAGCGGGCCGTCATGGGCTACTTCGGCAGCCCGCCGAGGTCATCGAGCTCTTCGGCGCTGAGGCCGGTCATAAGCGACACAGCAGCAGCTTCGGTGCCTTTGAGCTGACCGAGCGCAGCCTTGACGCCAGCGTTGATCTCATCGCGGTGTGCGTCGATGTACTCGCGCACGGCGGCATCGACGATGTCCTTCTTCGAGCGGGACATGAAGTGAGCTGCGTGCGACACAAGCTCGTCAGTCGCGGCGTCGACCTTGATCGGCGCAGTAGCGGTAGCCATAGCGCTGCCCTCCTTCTCGGGTACCAAAGTACCAGTATCTACCGTCATGGCAAATCCGCGTGGATGGTTATGCGTCCGGCCGCACGTCGCCGATCCGCCTGTGGGCGCCAGTGCACGCCGATAACCTCAGAGGCACCATGGGTTACCGGGGACGACGACGCCAACCGCCTTGCCGCCCAAGCGCGCGCCCGCGTGCTCATCGACCGGCAGCTCGCCGAGGCGGGCTGGTCGGCGCAGGACCTTAAGTACGTCGTCCTGTTCCGCCCGATCGGCTCGATGGTCGAGTTCAAGCAGATCGTCGGGCGAGGGTCACGTCTCTACCCCGAGAACGACAAGTACTCCTTCGAGATCGTGGACTACGTCGGCGCTTCGGTCCTTTTCTCCGATCCAGGCTTCGACGGTGAGCCGGTGCGCATACGGACCGAGCGCATCGACGAGTCCGGCGAGATCGTCGAAGACGAACTCGGGGACGTTGCCCCCGAGATGCCGTCGCTTGGCGAACCCGAGCCCCCCTTCGACCGAACCCAGTCCGAAGGAGAGCTCGAACAGCCGTCGGCGAGGAAGCATTACGTCGACGGCACAGAGGTCACTGTGACTGCCGAGGCGTACTACGTCGCTGACACGAGTACCGGCGCTCTCCGCCTCGTGGAATACACGGACTACCTGGCCGGCCAGGTGCGCGTGCTGTGTCCGACCATCGATGACCTTCGCGCACGCTGGGCCGATCCTCAGCTACGTGCGGTCTTGGAGGAGGGCCTCGCCTCGCGCGGCGTGTCCATCGAAGAGATGTCGAGGCGCCTCGAACTTGCGCCCGACACGGACCCCTTCGACGTCCTCGCACACGCCGCCTGGAACGTTCCTCAACGGACGAGGGCGGAACGCGCTCGGCTGGTGCGCGAAGACCACGCGAGCGACCTCAAGGCGCTGGTGCCGACCGCGCGCGAGATCATCTCCGCCCTCCTCGACCGCTACGAGGAGTACGGCGTCGAGGAGATGACCCACATCTACGCCTTCCAGGTGCCGCCGCTGAGCAACTTCGGCTCACCCGTCGAAGCGGCACAACACTTCGGCGGCGCTGAAGGCTGGCGCCAAGCCGTCAGCGAGCTCCAAGGTTGGCTGTACTCAGCGTGAGTTTTATTTTAGCGACGGCCGACTGCATAGAACTAAAGTCTAGATTGAGTTCGAATGCGCTATGCTTGGCCCATGGCCGGCACTCGACAGGATCTGCGGCTGGCGCTCCAACGCCTTGCCTTCAGCCAGGCTGGCTACTTCACCGCCGCCGAGGCTCTCGACCTCGGGTACAGCTATCAGGCACAGAAGTACCACGCCGATAGTGGCAACTGGCTGCGAGTCGACCGTGGTCTGTTCCGACTTCCCGACTGGCCCTCCGCTCCCGAGGACCAGTGGGTGCGCTGGACCCTATGGAGCGAGGGCCGTGGCGTCGTGTCCCACGACTCGGCCGCGCTCGTCCACGACCTCGGCGAGCTCGATCCCCGCCACGTGCACCTGTCCGTTCCCCCCGGATTCCGGGCCGTGGATCCGGCGGTGGTCACGCATGTGTACGATCTGCCTGCCGCGGACGTTCTCGACCGCGGCGCCTGGCGGGTGACTACGCCGCTGCGCACACTGCTCGATCTCGCGGGTGGCGACACCACGCAGGAGCAACTCGAGGCTGCGGTCGCCGCCACGCTGGAGCGGGGCCTGACGACCGCGCGCCGGATCCGCACTCGCTCGGACGAGGCCGGAGACCGGGCGGCGCTCCGCATCGAGCGGGCGCTCAAGGCAACGACGACATGACCGACAACCAGGCGCTCAGAACCAGCATCGAGCAACGGCTCGCCAATCTGGCGGCCGAGCGACAAGTCTCGCTCGATCGGTTGCGCCGCCACTTCGTTTTCCAGCGGATCCTGGTTCGACTGTCCGCGGACGACAACTGGGTACTCAAAGGCGGCTTCGCCCTCGAGGTCAGGCTCGGCCTCGACGCCCGGGCGACCAAGGATCTGGATCTGGCCATGCTGGAGGACCTCGACGGCGTCGAGGCGCAGGATCGTCTGCTCGATGCTCTCGACGTCGACGCCGGTGACGGATTGACCTTCCAGGTGTCCGCACCGCGAGCGATCGCCTCGGACGATGCCGGAAACCCCGGCTGGAGGTTCACCGTCACATCGGTCCTAGGCGGCAAGGTCTTCGCATCGCTGCGCCTCGACGTCGTCGCGCGGAGCGCGGAGATCGTCGGCGCCATCGGCACCATCGAGGTACGCCCGCCGATCCTCGCGGAACTCCTGAGCAGCACCGCGATGCCGACGGTGGACATCGCCCAGCACGCCGCGGAGAAGTTCCACGCGATGGCCCGGACGTACGCCGGAGATCGACCCAGCAGCCGCGTCAAGGACTTGGTCGACGTCGTACTCCTCGTGGAAGCGGGGCTGCTGCCGAATCCGGACCTGCCCGGTCGGCTTCAAACGGTCTGGCAGGTGCGGGACGGCGTGCCGCCACCGGCACAGCTCCCCGATTTCCCGGCGTCGTGGCCCAGCGACTTCGCCGCAATGGCCGCTGAACTCGATCTGGCCGTCGACTACCCCACCGCCCGCTCCACCGCCGAACGACTCTTCGCCGAGGCGGTCACCACCGAGGAGAACCAATCGTGAGCCGTGCCGCCAAGAGCGTTGCCCAGACCCCGCAGGCGCGTCTCGCGTCGGTCATCAAGACCAGTCGGGACATCATGCGCAAGGACGCCGGCCTCAACGGCGACCTGGACCGGCTTCCTCAACTGTCCTGGCTCCTCTTCCTCAAGGCCTTCGACGACCTCGAGCGGAACAGGATGATCGTCGACCCCAGCTACCGGCCAGCACTGCCGGAGGAGCTCCGATGGAGCGTGTGGGCGGCAGATCCGACCAAGCGCAAGCAGGGTGACGCCCTCATCAACTGGGTCAACGGAACCCTGCTCCCGGGGCTTGGCCGACTGAAGGGATCCGGCCGGGCGGGCGACCCTCGCACCACGCTCGCCACGGTCTTCAAAGAGACCAACAACCGAATGCTGTCCGGCTACCTGCTCGGTGACCTGATCGACCAGATCGACAAGGTGCACTTCACGTCGGCCGACGACATCCACACCATGGCCCATCTGTACGAGTCGATGCTGCGCGAAATGCGGGACGCAGCCGGAGACTCGGGCGAGTTCTACACACCCCGGCCGGTGATCCGGCTCATGGTCGAGCAGGTCAATCCGCGCTTGGGCGAGACGGTGCTGGACCCGGCTGTCGGCACAGGCGGATTCCTGGTCGAGGCATACGAGCACCTCCGCGCCCAGGCGCGGTCCGCGACCGAGATCGCGACGGCGAAACGCTCGATCAGCGGCTTCGAGAAGAAGCCACTCCCCTACCTGCTCTGCCAGATGAACCTGCTCCTGCACGAAGTGGAACAGCCCAACGTCACCCGCATGAACTCGCTGACCTTCTCGTTGGCTGACCAGCGCAAGGCCGGCGTCGACGTCGTTCTGACCAACCCGCCGTTCGGGGGTGAGGAGGAGAGCAGCAGCCTGGGGAACTTCCCTGCCGACTCGCGGACGGCAGAGACCGCCTGGCTGTTTCTCCAGGTGGTGATGGCGCGCCTGGAGAAGAGGAAGGGCCGCTGCGGGATCGTCGTCCCCAACGGGGTCCTCTTCGCCAACGAGGGCGCGCCGGCACGGATCAAGAAGAAGCTGCTCACCGACTTCAACCTGCACTCTGTGGTGCGGCTGCCCAACGGCGTCTTCGCTCCGTACACCCTCATCCCCTCCAACCTGCTCTTCTTCGAATACGGCGGGCCAACGAAGGACATCTGGTTCTACGAGCAGCCCCTGCCGGAGGGGCGGAAGAACTACACGAAGACAAGACCGCTGCGTTTCGAGGAATTCGCCGATGTCCAGGCATGGTGGGGTGGCACGGATCGAGTCGGCCGAGTCGAGAACGAGCACGCGTGGAAGGTCGACGCCGCCACACTCGCGGAGGACGGCTACAACCTGGATCTCCGCAACCCGCATCGTGCCGACGATCTGACGCATCGCTCGCCCGAGGAACTCGTCAAGGAACTGATTGCCGTGGAGGAGCAGATCCTCGCAGCCCTTCAGGACCTCCAGTCCAACCTCGGGAACGACGCCTGATGGCGGTGCGGCAGGTGCGAGTAGGGGACATCCTCTCGCTTCACCGCGTTCCCGTTCAGATTGACGAGGCAGATAGCTACAGGCAAATCGGCCTCTACTCCTGGGGCAAAGGGTTCATCCATCGACCTTCGTGTCTCGGCTTCGAACTCAGCAAGCTTCGTTACTTTCAGATCCCAGCCGGCGCTCTCGTTCTCAGCAGCATCCAGGCATGGGAGGCGGCCATCGCCGTATCGACCAACGCTGAAGCTGAATTCATCGGGTCGAACCGGTTCCTTAGCTATGTACCGCGCACCGACGACGTGGACGTGCGCTACTTACTGCACTACTTCCTCTCCGAACCTGGTCTCCACCAGATCAAGCAGGCTTCGCCGGGAACGCAGGTACGAAACCGAACGCTGGGGCAGCAACTCTTCGAGCGCCTAGCAATTCCCCTGCCCGACGTCACCGAGCAGCAGTGCATTGCCGCACGCCTCGACCGAATCGTGGCAATCTCGACGTCGTTCGGCGAACCTCCGACCGCGGCCCTTCGAGACAACTTCCTCGATAGGGTCTCGCAGAGATCACGGATCGGGCACATCATCACGCTTGCTCGACACCCTGTGAGCGTCAAAGCGAGCGAGGCCTACCCGAACCTCGGCATCCTCAACCGGGCCCGTGGTGTGTTCGCCAAGCCGCCGATGCTGGGTTTAGGGACGAAGTACTCGACCTTGTATCGGGTGCGCGCCGGACAGTTGATCTATTCGAAACTGTTCGGCCGGGAGGGATCGCTCGCCATCGTGCCCGAGTGGGCGGACGGGTGGTTCGTCTCCAGCGAGTTCCCCACGTTCGACGTGAACACCGACGCAGTAGATCTCGACTACTTCGGCCAGGTGTTGCGCTGGCGCGGTCTCGCGGAACAGCTGGCCGCCGCGACGTCAGGGATGGGTCAGCGGCGACAGCGCGTGCAGATCGACCAGTTCGAGGCGCTCGAGGTCCCGTTGCCAGACCTCCCGACCCAACGCCACATCGGCGCCGATCTCCTCCGACTCGCCGCAGTCGAGGGCCTGGTGGCCCACAGGGCAACGCTGTCGGCCGGCCTACTTCCTGCCGCTCGGAATCAAGCGTTCGCCAGCCTCACCTGACGCTGCGCCATGAACTTCCCGCGATTACTACGTGGTCAAGGAACCGGAGTCCGGCCGCATCGGCGGCCCGGCCTACGGCGCCAGTGGCCTCACGGTCGTAGATGCTTGGGGTCGGATCTCCAGAAGGATGATTGTGCGCGAGGGCGAACGCTCGACCGTCGTACCGCAGCACGGCGTGCAGCACCTCTCGGACAGGCAACGGACTCGAGTCCAGGCCTCCAGTTGCAACGGGTACAAGGCGAAGCACGCGGTTGGCGGCGTCGGCCACCAGGACCACGACCTTCTCCCGCCGTTCGCGGGCGAGCACCGGGGCGACCAGCTCAGCGATCGCGGCTGCGGAGTCCACGACACGGTTGGCCGGTGAAGCTGTAGCCCGAGCCGCTAGTTCGAATGCGGCTGTTAGGCGCACTGCCTCTGCGGGGCCGATGCTTGATGACCGCATCAGCTCCTCAGGAAACGCGGCTGCCAGGCCACTCAGTCCTCCGCACTCGTCGATCAGTTTCCGACCCACCGCAACCTCGTCGCATCCCTGTGGTGCTACGGCGGCTACCAGGGCAACAAGCTCGGCGTCGCTGAGCGCGCCAGGTCCCAGACTCAGGAGACGCTCGCGGGGCTGGTCGCCGGCGAACAGCCGCGACGTGATCGACATCCCGCAACGCTAGGTCGCAGAGCCGACGAGCACTATCGCGCCCGAGACACCTGTGGAAAGGCTAGCTTCGTCAGCCCTTGAAGATGCAGGTCGGATCGTTGTCGTACTCGGCCAGCAGCCGCTCGATCGGCTGATCCGGCTCGAGAAGGTCGTAGGCATGGGCTCGGGAGTTCCGATCGAACCAGTACAGGGTCCAGCCCTTCGTTTGCTCGTCGTACTTCATCCGAGCCTGCGGAGTGTCGGTCCACTCCGGGCCTAGCGCCGGATTCCACGGCGGCCGATGCTCGACGATCGTCACGGTGCGACCGCGCACGCGGTGCTCCACACGCACCTGTTCCCGCATCTCGGGCGGGACCTGCGTCTCGCAGAACCGCCGGATCCGCGCGAGATCGGTCTCTGGGACGGCCATGGGCTCAGTATCTGATGAGTATCGCCGGGGCCGCCATCCGCGTCCCACCCTTCCCGCTCTCGTGCCCCTCACTGACTACCGCCGACTCCTCACCGTCGCGAGAATCTCTCCCACGTCGCACCCGCCTTCGCCCTCAACCCCTTTGAGTGGCACCCATCAGACAGAACCCGCGAACCTTGCCGATTGGTCGGCCCTGGCTGCAAAGATCGATGTCATGAGCGGCAAGCACATCGAGCTCTTCCTCGTCGACGGCACCCCCGGCGGCCTGACGACTGCGGAGATCCTGAACTGGACGGGGCAGGTCTTCAGTGCTCCGCGATCGGAGATGAGCGCCCTCGTCCGCCGCGCCGAGCTCGCGGGCACGTGCGTGTACCTACTGCTCGGTCCCGACGAGCAAGGCGGCAGCCGTTGCTACATCGGCGAGACCGACGACTTCAAGGCACGCCTTCGATACCACGATGCGAACAAGGAGTTCTGGCGCAAGGCCGTGGTGATCACCTCGAAGGACGCGAACCTGACGAAGGCACACGGCCGCTATCTGGAGTCCCGCCTGATCGCACTCGCTCTCCAGGTCGGCCGCGTCGTCCTCGACAATGGGACGACTCCTCCGCCACAGGCACTGCCCGAGGCGCACGCCTCCGACATGGACTACTTCATCGACCAGCTGCAGATTGTCCTGCCGGCCCTCGGAGTCGATGCCATCCGCGGTCGGGAGACCGTCGCAGTGACGGCAGCGCGGCAGGAACAGCTGGTGTCGCCGGTCTTTCGTCTCGTGAACATGAAGCTCGGCGTCGCTGCAACGGCTCAGCAGATCGACGGGGAGTTCACGATGCTGGCCGGTTCTACCGTCGTGGGTGACTGGCAGGGCGTGGGGAAGGCCGACAGCACGATCAAGGCGTACGACTCGTACCGAACCCAACACCTCAAGCTCATCGCCGACGGCTCGATCATCGTCGAGAACGGTGTCGGTCGGGTCGCGAAGGACATCGTCTTCGGCTCCCCATCGACCGCTGGCGCGATCGCTCAGGGGCGCTCCTGCAACGGCCGGACCTCCTGGGCGGCGGAGGACGGCAGCACCTTCGGCTCCTGGGAGAGCCGCGGTGTCGGGACAACGGAGGTCTCCTGACCATGGCTGGCATCCAGCACCTGTCCATGCGCGCGCCATGGCGCGACCGACCGTGGGACCAGTTCCTCTGCGACGACCCGCTCGGCAACTCCTCATGCACTCTCCTCGCGGCGATCGGCAAACGTCGTGACGACGACACTGGTGAGGAGCGGCAATTGATTCAGGCGCTCCTCGGCCTGCCGGAGGAACGACGCCGCACGCGCGACGTCTGCGGGCACGACATCGAGACGTCCCGCCTCGACCAGCGCGAGCACGGTCGCCTGCTGGACGCGGGTGAGCGGGGTCAGCGCCACGGCAGCTCCCCGATCACGGCGACCGCCGGGCCGCTGCGCACGTTGTCCAGGAAGCCGGAGGGAGCGGCGAACTCCGCATCTGTGAGGATCGTCGGGTTCACGGGCCGGTGCACCGCAGCCTCGATCCGGGCGCACGCCTCGTAGACCGCGTCCACGTCGGGCTCACCGAGCACCATGACGTCGATGTCGTGCGGTGCCGGACCGGCATCCCCGAGCATCCGCGCGGCGAAGGAACCGTAGAGGAACGCCGACTCGATCCCGTCGATGCGAGCAAGCTCCTCGGCCAGGATCACCACCGGACCAGTAGCGACCGTGAGGATCTCGCGCAACGGCTCCACCAGCGGGCTCTCGCCGTTGGCGCGGATCAGCCTCGTGCGGCCCACCTGCCGCTCGCTCAGGATGCCAGCGTCCACCAGGCGCGCGACCTCGCGGTGCGCGGTCGGGTATGCCAGGCCCGCCCGTTTGGCCAGATCGGTGACGCTGAGCTCCTCGCCGGTCAGCAACAAGGTGGAGAGCAGGCGCGCTTGGCCGTCCGACCGGAAGATCGGAGCGAGGAGCGGTGCCTCAGTTCTCATATAACTGAGATTATCCTCCACTATATCGATAGTCAACGCCGGGGAATAGTCAAGACCTGTGGATTGGCGTGTCTCATGCTGCGGTGATCCCGTCGGGGCGCTCGATGAGTTTGAACGCCATCGCCACGCCATCTGCCCTCGAGCCTGGACCTTTGGTGACTTTGGTCCGCAGCCGGACGGTCGCGAACACGGACTCCATCGTTCATCGTTATCTGGAGGCGTCCAGCAGGGGGGTCCTTGGAGGTCTGATGCTCGTTCAGCGGGTGGCGGCACTACGAGCCGTGCTTGAAGCCGAAATCGCGCAGAATGTCGGACCCGTAGTACACAATGAGGAGGTCAACGCAGCCTAAGCGATCAACGGGCCGCTACCGAAGTTCCACGGAACTCGGGACATCCTCGAAACGCGCCGATTCACACGTTGAAGCGGAACTCCACGACGTCCCCTTCGGCCATGACGTAGTCCTTGCCCTCGATATGCAACTGGCCGCGCGCCCTGGCCTCGGCCAGGGACCCGGCCGCGACCAACTCATCGAAGGACACGACCTCGGCCTTGATGAACCCGCGCTGGAAATCAGTGTGAATGACGCCGGCGGCCTCCGGTGCCGTGGCGCCCCTGCGAATCGTCCAAGCGCGCGATTCCTTCGGGCCAGCTGTCAGGAAAGTCTGCAATCCGAGCGCGTCGAAAGCGACACGCGCCAAAGCCGCGATGCCTGACTCCTCCTGCCCGACCGACCGCAGAAGCTCAAGGGCTTCCTCTTCGGGCAGCTCGGCCAGCTCCGACTCGACCTTCGCGTCCAGAATCACGGCCTCCGCCGGGGCCACCAACGCACGTGCCTGGGCCGCGAAGTTCGGGTCCGCCAGCTCCTGCTCATCCGCGTTGATCACGTAGAGGAAGGGCTTGGCCGTCAACAAGAACAGCTCCCGGATCGCGGCGGCGTCGACGCCGGATCCGAACAGGGTCCGCCCAGAGTCCAGGATCTCCTGCGCCCGCAGGGCTGCGGATAGGGCCGCACCGCGCGACTTGTCGTTTCGAGCCTCCTTCTCCAACCTGGGGATCGCCTTCTCGAGGGTCTGCAGGTCCGCCAGGATCAGCTCAGTGTTGATCGTGTCCATGTCATCGGCGGGCGATATCCGACCCTCCAGATGGATCACATCTGGGTCCTCGAACGCTCGCAGTACCTGGCAGATCGCGTCGGACTCGCGGATGTGAGCCAGGAACCTATTCCCCAACCCCTTGCCCTCGCTGGCACCGCGCACGATCCCCGCGATGTCGACGAAGGTGACCGCCGCCGGTACGACCCTCCGCGAGGCGAAAACCTCCGCCAGAACGTCCAGCCTGGGATCCGGCACCCCAACGACGCCAGTGTTCGGCTCGATCGTCGCGAAGGGGTAGTTGGCGGACATGGCGGCCGCTGAGTTGCGAGTCAGGGCGTTCAGCAGCGTCGACTTTCCAACGTTAGGCAAGCCGACGATTCCGACAGTGAGTCCCACTAGGGCAGTCTAGGTGGGCGAAGCGGTGCGGGATTCGCGCCAGCATCGCCCAGACCCCCGCAGCCCGCGTCGGCCGACGGGGTTAGCTATCCGGACGACGGGGTTGGCGGCCGTTCCTGACAAACGCGACCGTTAGGGTACAGACGCGACCGTTGCAACGGGAGTTTCTTTGCGTAACGGTCGCGTTTGGCGGGAACGGTCGCTTCTTCACCCCAAATCCGCTTGAAGCGTGTCCCGGTCCACGTCTGTCGGACCCCTGAGGCATGGTTGCCCCATGAGCAACAGCATCGCCCAGCTTGTGGTTCCCCTAGTGATAGTCGCCATCGGGGCAGCCCTCGGCGTCGCGGCAGCAACGATCGCGGCTCGCTCCCGGATGCGGATTCAGCTCGCTGAGTTCGAGGCGGAACGTGCGACGTGGGGGCGGCGTGAGGCGGAAGTCGCCGCGCAACTATCCGTCACCCATGGCGAGCTCAAGGCCGAGACCCGCGCCCACGACGCCACTCGGATGGAACTGGCCGAGGAGCGCCGAGTCAACGGTCAGCTCGACAAGACAGTGCAGCCGCTCCGCACAGCGGTCGACGAGCTCGGCAAGAGGGTAGGTGAGGCCGAAGCGGCCAGATTGAGGGCGCGCACGGAGTTGCAGGCTCAAATCACGCAGATGGGCGTGAAGTTTGGGGAGGCAACCGCGAGTGTTCAGCAGGAGGCAAGGCGACTAAGTCAGGCCCTGACGCGCAGCGAACGGCGGGGTTCGTGGGGGGAAATGCAGCTGAAGAGGCTCGTGGAAGCGTCGGGCATGATCGAGAACGTTCACTTCGTCACTCAAGACCGGACGACCACAGATGATGGCACCTGGGTCCCGGACATGATCATCGACCTGGCGGGCGGCCGCAAGGTCGTCGTTGATGCGAAGGTCTCCCTGGATGCCTTTCTCGCGCTCGAGCAGGAACCTGGCAGCCAGGAGATGTTCAAGAAGCACGCGGATGCCGTCATTTCACACGTCGACCGGCTGTCACGCAAGGAGTACTGGAAGCGCTACGAATCCCCAGAGTTCGTAGTCCTGTTCCTGCCGGCCGAGGCATTGCTGCAACCGGCCTTGGAGGTTCGCCCGGACCTTCTGCAGTACTCATTCGAGAAGCGCATAGTGCTAGCCACACCAACAACGCTGATGGCTCTGCTACGCACGATCAGCTTCGCTTGGCAGCAAGCCGATGTGGCAGCCCAGGCAAAGGAGATACAGAGCTTGGGCGCGGAGATGTACGAGCGGCTGCTGCGGATGGCGGAGCACTTCGACTCCCTGGGCAAGTCCATCGGTATGTCAGTCAACCGCTACAACGCGACAATCGGGTCGCTGGAATCCCGTGTTCTACCCGCGGCTCGTAGGTTCCAGCCAATGAGCGCCACGTCCAAGGACCTGCCCAAGCTGCCCGGGATTGACAACACAATCCGCCCGCTCCTGCCCGAGTTGCAGCTGAATGCCGAGATCGCCCAGCCCGATGACGGCTCCGGGGACGACTCCGGGGATGATGACGCTGCCGAGGGCGATACCGGCCCGGAGCCTGGCCTGCGCAGCGCATAGCCAGACACTCGGGAGCCGCTACCGGGAACAGTCAGGCGCGCCGCCTAGAGTAGCCAGGTGACGACGCAGCCGGTCCCGGACGCTCCACCTGAGGACGACGGGTCCTCGCCCTGGTGGGAGCCTCGAACCGCGACCAACGGCGTCACCAACATCCTCCGGCGCCACGTGCTCGCCACAGCGCCGACCGCCCCCGAAGACCATTTGCCCGACCCCGAGGAGCCCCTGGGCGCTGACCCGGATCAGCCAACTACGAGCGACAAGCCGCGCTCCACCCGCCTTCAGGTGATTGAGACCCACAGCGAGCCCGAGCCACCGGCGGAAGCCCAAGCACCCGAAGCGGATGCGCCCCCCGACCAGGCCAAATCGCCCACTTCATGCGCGAAACAGCCCTCGGTCGTCAGTCTTGGTCGCGGTCTTGTGTCGCCATTCGGCTCCCTGTCACCGCGCGCTGTGCTAGTCGTCGTCCTCGCGGCGGGAGCACTGGGGTGCGTGCTGGGCTTCGTCATCTCGGGAGCGACCTTGATCCCCGCTTCCGCGAGCTGGGGTTTGGTGGCCGGAGCGTTCGTTGGCGCCGCTCTCGTGCGTCTCAGCGACACATGGGCAGCCATCTGGGCTCCGCCGTTGGCCATGCTGGGGATAGCGGCGACGCTTGGACAGATCACGCTTCTGGGTGGACCGGTGACGGTGGCGCGGGAGACCGCGATGATCTTGACCGCCCTCGCGGGAAGCGCGCCGGCACAGGTCATCGCCGTCGTCGGTGCCGCCGTGATCTGCGCCGCCCGGCGGAGATCACAACAGCACTCCACCCAGCCCAGCGAGCCGAAGTCGCCTACGGAAGCCAGCTAATCGCAGCCCCCCGGTTCAGCGGACCTAAGACCTGCTGTCCCGAATGCGCCTGTCGGCGCCACCGCCCCTCAGCTCCTTGGGTAGCGCGAATGTCAGCGTCTCCTGAGTCGCACTGACCGTTTCAACATCTAAGAACCCGCGTTCGGCCAACCACGCCAACACTTCCGAAACCAAGGATTCCGGTACCGACGCCCCGCTGGTCACGCCCACGGTCCTCGCCGACCGCACGTCCGCGTCCGTCATCTCCTCGGCCCCATCCACACGAACCGCCGCCCTCGCACCGGCCTCCAGCCCAACCTCCACTAGCCGGACGCTATTGGAGGAGTTCGCCGAGCCGACAACCACGAGGAGGTCACAATCAGGCGCCATCCGCTTGACCGCCATCTGCCGATTCTGTGTGGCGTAGCAAATGTCGTCGCTCGGCGGGTCCATAAGGCCCGGAAACCGCTCCCTCAGGACAGCGACAATCGCCATGGTTTCGTCCACGGACAGGGTGGTTTGTGACAGCCATGCCACCTTGTCCGAGTCAGCAGCGACGGTTCGGGCGGCCTCGACGCTCTCCACGAGCGTCACCCGACCCGGCGCCTCGCCAGCGGTCCCCACGACTTCCTCATGACCCTGGTGACCGATGAGGAGGATCTCGAACCCCTCTCTGGCGTAACGGCGCGCCTCGTTGTGGACCTTCGTAACCAAAGGACACGTGGCATCAATGGTCCGCAAGCCCAGCGCGGCAGCTTCCTGGCGAACAACCGGCGACACGCCATGTGCCGAGAAGACGACCGTGGCACCGCTAGGGACCTCATCGGTCCGTTCCACGAAGACCGCCCCCCGCTCGCGCAGCGCCCGCACGACGAACTGGTTGTGCACGATCTGCTTGCGCACATAGACCGGTGGGCCGTACTCGATCAGCGCCCGCTCAACCGTCTCGATCGCCCGCTCCACGCCCGCGCAGTACCCACGCGGTGCCGCCAGGAGTACCCGCAGCGGAGTCGCCGGCTCGCTCATTGCTTCATTCTACGACCCGCCACTACCTGACAGGCCGGGCAAGATCTCCCTGGCCTGCCGACTAGCCAGCGACCCAGAACCTCGACTCGCGCGCGGTCCACAGGGGTTATGCCGACTAACGCGCAGGCCATACCCTGCCCCAATGGGGTTGGAAACATCGCCGGACAGCCCGATCCAGGTGGAGAAAGCCTCCAACCTGATGAGGGACTGGATTCGCAGGCTGGGATCGATCTGGGTCGAGGGCCAGATCGCGCAACTGCGCGTCCGCCGGTCCTACGTCTGGATCACTCTGCGGGACACGGACGCCGACGTCTCCATCCCGCTTGGGTGCAGCCGGTCCGAAATCGAGAGCGCCGATGGCGGGATCACCGAAGGCCAGCGGGTCGTGGTCTATCTCAAGCCCGACTACTCCATGCGGCGGGGAGACATTCAATGGCGCGCGACCGACTTCAGACCGGTTGGCCTTGGGGAGCTGCTAGCCCGGATAGAACGGCTGAAGAAACTCCTGGCAGCTGAGGGGATCTTCGCCGAAGAGCGCAAGAGGCCGCTTCCGTTCCTGCCTCGACGGATCGGACTGGTTTGCGGCAGGGCCAGCGCGGCCCAGCACGACGTAGAAGTCAACGCGCGCCTCCGCTGGCCCGGAGCGCTCTTCGAGGTCAGAGAGGTGCCGGTGCAGGGACCGTCCGCGGTCGCCCAAGTCATAGCCGCGATCACGGATTTGGATCAGACCCCCGAAGTGGATGTCATCGTCGTCACCAGGGGCGGCGGTTCGGTGGAAGATCTGCTGCCTTTCAGCAACGAGGCCCTGGTCCGGGCTGTGGCGGCCTGCGCAACGCCCATTGTCAGCGCGATCGGACATGAGGATGACGTGCCGCTGCTGGATCTAGTCGCGGACCTGCGGGCCTCGACCCCCACCGACGCTGGCAAACGCATCGTTCCAAGCCTGAAGGAGGAAACTGCCAAGGTCGCTGACCTTCGCGAACGCGCTCACACCGCTTTGGAGACGAGGGTGCGCACAGAAAGACGACACCTCACCTCCCTGACATCGCGTCCCGCGATGTCACGGCCCGGCGCACTCGTCGATAGAGAGAGAGCGAGCTTGCGGCTAACGGCCGAGCGAGGCCGCAGAAGCCTGCGGTCGCGCGTCGTTTCCCAGAACGAGAAGATGACCGTGCTCCTGTCCAGACCGGCCTTCGCGCACCCAGAGCTGGCCATCGCGCGACGCGTCGATCTCCTCGCCGGACTGAGGGACCGGTGCGCCCGGGCCTTCTCGGGCCAGTGGCAAGCCACCGTGGTGGATCTGCAGCACCAAACGGCCAGGCTCCAGTCGCTGTCACCTCTAGCCACGCTGGACCGGGGGTACTCGGTCGTGGAGTCCAACGGCGTGATCCTGCGCGACAGCTCCGAGGTAGCGTTGGGCTCCAAACTGCGGATCAGACTCTCTCGCGGACAGCTCGGCGCCGTCACAACGTCGGTTCGCCAGTAATAGCCGCTCAACCTAGGGGAACACAGATGACCGACGAATCGCTGCGAGAACTCCTCACCGCTGACCTGGCGACACTGTCATATGAACAGGCCAGAGACGGTCTGGAGCGAATCGTGGACAGACTAGAGGAAGGCTCGGCCTCGCTGGAGGATTCCCTGGCCCTTTGGGAACGCGGCCAGCAACTCGCGAAGCGGTGCGCCGACTGGCTGGACGCGGCGCAGAAGCGCCTAGATCAAGCCGCACCCGCCGCCGAGCAGGAGTAAACGGCTCAAGAACGCGACCGAACATCGACGGGCCGCAGACTGCCCGCGAACTCGGTCAAGTCACTCCATCTCCCGGTACCGGTGACGATGATCGTCTGGTCCGGGGCCACTCGGACCAACGAACGCTGCTCCCCCGATTCGTTCTCATACGCGACCCATGTGTCGTTCCCGACCGGCGGGCCCTGCCAGGGCCAATCAGCCGACTGGACGCGCTGCCCGCCAAGCGTCTGTTCGGTAATGAAGACTTGGCTAGTGGCACTGGACTGCACAACGGCCGCCGAGCGACCACGCGGCGAGACCCAACCGTTGAGCCACACCGCCTTGCCCATCGATTCCTCGCTGGGGTCCCATCGAGCTGACGTTGAGCGCCATCCTGGTCCAGGGTTGGCCAGGAGGATGGGGAACGACGCTTCCCGGGCAGCGAGCCGGGCCACGGGTTGAACATCCAGCTCGCGGACAGGTCCAAGTTCCGGCCGCCAGTTGAAGACCATCAACACGACAATGGCGACTGTCACTAGGCCCATGGAGACCGCGATGTCCGAGACCGCTCTGCCCGATCCGCGACCCCGCCGTGCGACCGTCACCCCTTGGTCTATGGCGACCCGTTCAGCCATGTACCCATGGTGCATCAACGAAGTGCGCGCGACCGCGAACTGAACCGCTCGTCAGCGCGTGTCGTCGTCCCTGGCTTGTTCCGGGTCTCTCGCGGCGATCGGCTTGCGCACTGGGGGCGGGGGCAGGACGCGCTCCGACCGTGATCCAGGTGGGGGTTCATCGGCCACAACCGTGACAGTCACACCGCTGAACAGCGCGGTACCGGTGACCCGGATCAGCGGAGCTCTAAGGGGCGGCGGCAGTTCCCTCTGCGCCGACGAGCGATGGTCCCGCAGCGCGAAGCCCCCGAACAAGCCGCTGCCTGTCACTTCGACCCGCATGTCGCCGGGAACCGTGATCTCGATACGCCCGAAGACCGTGACGGCCTTGACCTCGATGACAGGGGATTCCAGCATCGCGTGGGTCAGGTCCAGCTTGACGCTCCCGAACGATGCCACTGAGACGAGAGAACTAGGCACCGCCCAACGACCGTCGCGGACGACATCGCCGAAGATCGCCACAAGAGGCGACGAATCGACCTTCACCCCGCGCGGCACAACGCGCCAGTGGTCCGCGGCCGATGATCCCGCCGAACCGCCCGGCCCGGCAGCGACTGGCAAGGACACCGGAGGGCCGGGAATGTCGCCAGGCGGGATCGGCAGGTCCGACAGCAACGGCGCCAGATCGGCGTAGGTGGACGCCCGGTACGCCAGGTCCATCCGTTCGTCGTACTCATCGCGGGAGAGCCGACCCTCCAGGAACGCGGACTGCAGCAGCGCCACGTACTGCTCGCGGTCAGCATCAGCGGCTCGAAGGAGCCAAGGATCGCGTTCCGGCTCGGTAGACACAACTGTGACGGTACCCACTGCCCGCGCCGCGCCGCGCGCCGCGGCCGCGAGATCCATAGGCTTGGCCCCATGCCTGATTTCGCCTACTCCCCAATGTTGCCCCTCGGACATGACCAGACGCAGTATCGACATCTGTCCAGCGAAGGTGTCGAAGTCATCCGGCTCGGTGATCAAGACTTCCTGTCGGTGCGTCCAGAAGCCCTCACGTCACTAACATTCCAGGCGATCCGGGATATCGAGCACCTCCTCAGGCCGAGCCATCTAGCCCAGCTCCGCGGCATCATCGACGACCCGGAGGCCAGCCCCAACGACCGGTATGTGGCGCTGGACCTGCTGAAGAACGCCGTCATCGCCGCGGACGGGGTTCTGCCCATGTGCCAGGACACCGGGACGGCGATTGTCATGGGCAAGCGCGGGCAGCGCGTGCTGACAACGGGTCCGGATGAGGAGCACATCGCGCGAGGAATCTACGACGCGTTCGGCCAGCTCAACCTGCGCTACTCACAGCAGGCGCCGCTGACGATGTGGGAAGAACGCAACACCGGGACGAACCTGCCAGCCCAGATCGACCTCTACGCCGCGACTCACCCTGACAACGCCCTTGACTACAAGTTCTTGTTCATGGCCAAGGGCGGCGGGTCAGCGAACAAGTCCTATCTGTTCCAGAAGACACCAGCCGACCTCAACCACCGCGATCTGATGCGCTTCCTGGACGAGCAGTTGCGCCAGATCGGCACCGCGGCATGTCCTCCCTATCACCTCGCGGTCGTCATCGGAGGCACCAGCGCCGAAGACGCACTGAAGACAGCGAAATACGCCAGCGCCCGGTATCTCGACAGTCTTCCGACACAGGGAGACGCGTCCGGGCACGCGATCCGCGTTCCGGAGATGGAGTCGGAAATCCTTCGGATGACTCGCGCTTTCGACCTGGGCGCCCAGTTCGGGGGCAAGTACTTCTGCCACGACGTGCGTGTCATCCGGCTTCCCAGGCACGGAGCGTCCCTGCCGGTCGCGGTCGCGGTGTCGTGCTCCGCTGACCGCCAGGCCAAGGCGAAGATCACGCCCGACGGGGTGTTCCTGGAACGACTGGAACAGGACCCTTCGCAGTACTTGCCGGTGTCCGGCAGCGCCGGAGGAGACGACGATGCTGTGAACCTTGACCTCAACCAGCCAATGGCTTCGCTCCGGGAGCAGCTGTCCGGACTGGCTGTTGGTACGCGCGTCAGCCTCACCGGCCCGCTGACGGTCGCCAGGGACTTGGCCCACGCCAGGGTCCGTGAGGCGCTCGACCGTGGCGAGGAGATGCCCTGGTACTTCCGTGACCAGTGCGTCTACTACGCAGGTCCCGCCAAGAAGCCTGAGGGCTACGCGTCAGGATCGTTCGGGCCGACTACCGCTGGCCGAATGGACTCCTACGTCGACCAGTTCCAGCGAGCGGGCGGATCACTGGTGATGCTGGCGAAGGGGAACCGCTCACCCGCCGTGGCTGAGGCCTGCAAGCGAAACGGCGGGTTCCACCTCGGATCGATCGGCGGACCCGCTGCCCGGCTGGCCAAGGACAACATCACTTCCGTTGAGGTTCTGGACTTCCCCGAGCTAGGTATGGAGGCGGTCTGGCGGATCGAAGTCCGCGACTTCCCCGCGTTCGTGATCATCGACGACAAGGGGAACGACTTCTTCGCCGACCGGTTACGCCCGATCCAGATCATCACGAACCCGTCACGGAAGGCCTGATACCCCGCCGCCTCTAGCGACTCAGCGCGGAACGTCCTCGAGTATCTCTGTGACTAGCGCGGCGATGGGAGAGCGCTCAGCGCGCGTCAGCGTTATGTGCGAGAACAAAGGGTGGCCCTTCAGGCGCTCGATGACGGCCGCGACGCCGTCGTAGCGCCCAACGCGCAGGTTGTCCCGCTGGCCCACATCGTGGGTGAGAATGACCCTGGAGTCCTGGCCGATTCGGGACAGGACCGTCAGAAGGACGTTGCGTTCCAGCGATTGGCACTCGTCCACGATCACAAACGCGTCATGAAGCGAACGACCGCGCACATGGGTCAGCGGGAGGACTTCGAGCATCCCCTGATGGACGACTTCCTCAACGACATCTGGCGAAGTCACTGCCGACAGCGTGTCGAACACGGCTTGACCCCAGGGCGACATCTTCTCATTCTCCGACCCAGGCAGATACCCCAGTTCCTGACCACCGACGGCGTAGAGCGGCCGGAAGACCATGACCTTGCGGTGGCGGCGCCTCTCCAATACCCATTCCAAGCCGGCCGCCAGCGCGAGAGCGCTCTTGCCGGTGCCAGCCCGTCCCCCGAGTGACACGATGCCGATTTGTGGATCCATCAGGGAGTCCAGGGCTAGCCGCTGCTCTGCGCTGCGGCCATGCAGGCCGAACACTTCCAGGTCGCCGCGGACGTGACGGACGCGCTTGTCAGCCGTGGCCCGGCCCAAGGCGCTGCCCCGATCGCTGAGCAGCACCAGTCCGGTGTTGACTGGAACGTCGACTCCGACCGGCAGATCGATCTCGCCGGTGCGGTAAAGCTCGTCGATGGCGCCGGAGCCCACGTCGATCTCGGCTATGCCGCTGTATCCGGAGGTCACGACCAGCTCGGCGAGGTACTCCTCCGCGCTCAGTCCCACAACCGAGGCTTTGACCCGCATTGGCAGGTCCTTGGAGACCAGAACGACCGACCGCCCGTCCTTGCTCAAACTCAGCGCCACGGCGAGAATGCGCGAGTCGTTGTCCCCGACACGGAATCCGGGCGGCAGCACACCCGGATCCGAGCGGTTCACCTCAACGCGGATCGTTCCCCCCTCATCGCCGATCGGCAGTGCCTCGTCCAACCGTCCGTGGGTCTGTCGCAGGTCATCCAGGAATCGGAGCGCCTCTCGGGCGAAGTAACCCAGCTCGGGGTGGGTCCGCTTGGCTTCCAGCTCGGCGATCACGACGAGTGGCAGCACGACGTCATGCTCAGCGAACCTGCTCATCGCCAGTGGGTCACTCAGCAGAACCGAAGTGTCGAGTACATAGGTCCTGCTGGACTGCATGATCCGACGCTACGGGGAACACCTCTAGTAGTCGCAGAGCCACGCCGCGTGGGCTACGCGCCGAAACGCCGCTGCCTTTGCTGATAGGACCGCAGCGCGCGCAGGAAGTCCACCTCGCGGAAGTCAGGCCAGAACGCTTCACAGAAGTAGACCTCCGAGTGAGCGCTCTGCCACAACAGGAAGCCGGATAGTCGCTGCTCACCCGATGTCCGAATGACGAGGTCAGGATCGGGCTGTCCCTTGGTGTACAAGTGATCCGCGATGTGCTCGACATCAATGATCCGGGCCAGGTCGTCCAAAGACGTGCCCATCGCAGCGTGCTCCTGGAGAAGCGCCCGGACCGCATCGACGACTTCGCGCCGCCCACCGTAACCAACCGCTACGTTCACTGTCAGGCCCGGGGCGTTCTCGGTGGCTTCCTCAGCTTCCTTCAGTGACGCCGAGACATCCTCGGGCAGGAGATCGAGCGCTCCGACAGGCCGGATCCGCCAGCGACCAGCCTGAACAAGATCCAGGACTGTGGTGTCGATGATTCCCAGAAGCGCCCGCAACTCCGCTGGGTCCCGGGCGAGGTTGTCCGTCGAAAGAAGCCACAGCGTTACCAGTTCCACACCGGCGTCTTCGCACCAGCCGAGGAACTCCGCGATCTTGGCCGCGCCCGCGCGATGCCCGACGTCGCTGGGAGACCCCTGCGAGCTGGCCCACCGACGGTTGCCGTCGAGGATCACTCCCACATGGCGTGGCGCCTGGCTCGCGTCGAGCCTGCTTCGCAGCCGACGCGCGTACGCGGAATAGACCGCATCGCGCATGCCCACGTGTGTCACCCTTCCGACTGCCTGAGGCTAACCGACGGGTGATCGACGCCACACCGCCAGGTAGATTGCGGGGGTGACGGCCACCCATACAGAGCTACGCCCGGCTCTGCGGGGCTGGCTGCACGCCACGGCCGCACCGATCGCCGCCACGACCGGCACCGCCCTAGTGGCGTTCGCGCCAGTGCATCGGTTCGCGTCATCCATCTACGCTGTCGCCGCCACCGCCCTGTTCTCCGTCAGCGCTGTGTACAACCGAGGGCGTTGGAGCGGCATGGCGATGGCGGTCCTCAGCCGCCTGGACCACTCGATGATCTTCTTCATCATCGCCGCGTCCTACACCCCAGTAGCGATGGTCGTCCTGCCCACCGACTCGGCCCGGCTGCTGCTCATCCTGGTGTGGACCAGCGCCGGCATCGGAACGCTGTTCAGAGTCGCGTGGTTCGCCGCCCCACGGTGGTTGTACACGCCGCTGTACGTCGTGACGGGTTGGGCGCTCGTGCCGTTCCTTGGACAGCTCAACGCCAACCCGGCTGGGATGGCGTTCATCGCGATCTCCGGCCTTTGCTACACCAGCGGAGCCGTCGTGTACGGCTTGCGGCGGCCAGACCCGGTGCCGCACATCTTCGGCTTCCACGAGCTGTTCCACGCCCTGACCATCGGTGGCTGGGCACTTCACTATGTGGGACTCTGGCTCGTCGTCGTACCCATGTAGTCGGCGCGAACCTACTAACCGGAACCTGCGGCGCGTTTGGGCGAACGTGTGCCGGACTTGTTACGCTCCGCGTGCCGGAGGTGAGTAATGGCAGACGTGAAATGGCTGACGCAGGAAGCGTACAACGCGTTATGCGCCGAGATAGCCCAGCGTGAAGGACCGTTGCGCCAAGAGATAGTCCGGCGGATCGCGGCGGCGCGTGAAGAGGGCGACCTGAAGGAAAACGCCGGCTACCACGCCGCGAAGGACGAGCAGGGCCACAACGAGGCCCGCGTGCGGCAGTTGCGATCGATCCTTGAGTCAGCCCAGGTCGGCCAACCGCATGCCGCCGACGACCAGGTGGCTCACGGCCGGGTCGTCACAATTCGGATTCCCGACCTTGACCACGAGGAGACGTTCCTGCTCGCTTCCCGGGAAGAAGCCGCCCACGCGGAAATCGAGGTCTACTCGCCAACTTCGCCTCTTGGCTCCGCCGTCGACGGACGCCGGGTCGGCGAAACGGTCACCTACGAGCTGCCTAGCGGCAAGGTGATAGAGGCCCAGATCCTCGCCGTCGCGGAGTCCTAAGCGTTCTCCCCCGCAGGGTGCGCGGGCAGACCCGTTACATGAACACAGACCGCCGCTGGACCAGCAGCCGGTACAACTGCTGCTGGATCGTCTCGCGCACCTGATCGGTCAGGTTGAACACCAGCATCGGATCGTCATCTGCTCCCGCCGCGAAGGCCTCGGTGTGAATCGGCTCGCCGAACATGATGATCCACTTGCTGGGTAGCGGCACAAGCCCGAGCGGCCCGAGCCACGGGAAGGTCGGGGTGATCGGGAAGTACGGCAACCCGAGGAGACGGGCAAGAAGCCTGAAGTCCCCAATCATCGGGTAGATCTCCTCCGCGCCGACTATGGCCGTGGGGATGATCGGGACGCCCGCCTGGAGCGCAGCGGCCACGAATCCGCCCCTTCCGAACCGCTGCAGCTTGTAGCGCTCCGCGAACGGCTTGCCTACGCCCTTGAAGCCCTCTGGCCACACCCCCACCAGCTCGCCCTTGTTCAGCAGCCTTTCGGCATCGGGATTGCAGGCCAGGGTTGAGCCACTCTTGCGGGCCAGTTCACCCAGGACCGGCGTGCTGAAAATCAGGTCCGCGCCGAGCATCCGCAGCCTCCGGCGCGCCGGATGGTGATCCAACAAGGCGACCTGCGTCATTACCGAGTCCACGGCGATCGTGCCGGAATGGTTCGCGACCACGAGCGCGCCACCTGTGTCCGGGATGTTCTCCAGGCCCCGCGTCTCGACTCGGAACCACTTTTCGTAAAGCGGGCGGAACGGCGCCATGAGCACGTGTTCCTGCAACTCCGGGTCGAATCCGAACTCGTCGATCTCGTAGTCGCCGGTGACTCGGCGGCGCAGGAAGGCCAGGGCAGACGCCACGCGTTCATCCCACTGGGGCGGCTCATAGACATTGCCCGGCAGGGGCTGGAAATTCGATCCGTCGGCGATCGGGCCGCGACGCCTGCCACTGCTGTCGTTTCTGACTGTGCGGCGCCTGTTCTCGGTGCCCCGGCGCCGCTCAGCACCTGCTGGGGAGGATGACCCAGCCTGTCTGGACCCTGAGCCCGGCTCAGGCGCGACCGCGGCCGCCACGGGGCGCACTGGCTCCGGCGAGTCGTCGCCTCCGATCGCGATTATTCGAGCCTCAGGCATTCACGGCCCCCTTCCGCGTCAGCAGGTTTGTCAGTGACTGTTCAACCGACGCGACTCGTTCCGGCTTCAGCACCCTGTTCAACCCGCGCCCTTCAACGAAGGACATGAACGCTTCCCTCGTCGTGTACTCAGGGACGAACTCCAGAACTTCACGCATCCGCGTGGTGTCCACGCCCCTGCCGAACGTCAGGAACCGAACCTGTTCCGGCGAGAAGTCAGCCAGGCCGAGGCGGATCACCGCACGTCCCACTCCCCCAACGAGCAGCGGAGGCACCGGGAACGGGAGTCTGCCCGCCAGCCGGATCGCTTGGGACAGCGCGATGACGCCATCGCCCGCGATATTGAACAGCCCGGGATAGTCGTCGACCGCAGCATGGTGGATCGCCGCGAGCCCGTCGTCCTCGTGGATGAACTGCAGCCTGGCGTCGAATCCGGTCACTACCGGAACCAACGGCAGGGTGAAGTAGGCCGTCATGGGGGTTTGGACGATCGGTCCGATGAAATTCGCGAATCTGAGCGTCGTGGTCACGACGTCGGGCCGTCTGCGAGCGAAACCGCGCACATATCCTTCGACCTCGACGGAGTCCTTCGCCCAGCCGGATTCTGGAGCGTGGCGCGGCTCAGTCCCCTCAGTGAACATGGCCGGGTCTTGGGAGCCGGCCCCGTAGACCGAGGAGGTCGACTTCACGACTAGGCGGCGGATCGAGGGCGACTTCTGGCACGCGGCCAGAAGCTGCATCGTCCCGATGACGTTGATCTCCTTCATCGCCATGCGACCACCGGCCTGGACCGGCGTGGCGATCACTCCCATGTGGACGACGGTGTCTACGTCCGCAGCGGCTATGACTTTCGAGATGATCGGGTTCCGGATGTCGGCGCGAGCGAACTCGGCCCTGCCTATGTCAGTTCTCGGAGGGACGACATCGACTCCAATGACCCGGTCAATCCGAGGATCGTCGGTCAGCATTCGTGCCATCCGCCCGCCAAGATAGCGGGATACCCCCGTCACAAGAACTACCTGACCCACGCCTATCCCTTTCCCCGAAACCGGAAACTGATCCCTGACCCGGCTACTACTTGTTCCGACGCTGGACCCTAGTCCGCTTCAAGAGCTTGCGGTGCTTCTTCTTCGCCATCCGCTTGCGACGCTTCTTGACAACGGACCCCATGCATACCTCACTTGTTGCGCCGCATGACCTCAATGGGCGCCGCGGCAAGTCGAGCTGACGACCTAGCCTACTGCCACTGGGGCGTGTGTCCCACTCGGCGAGCCCGTGATCCCCGCCGTAGCAAAACCGTTACTCAGCGGAGATCGACTCCAACATCGGCAACAGCGCGGCCCTGCGCGCTGGCAAAGCCGCGGCAGCCACACCTATCAGCACGGTCAAGACCAAGATCACTACCAGCACGGAGACGGGCGCATCCAGGACGCTGATCCCTGACTCGGCCAGGGCGCGTTGCAGGATCACACCCGTGCCAACCCCCACCGCGATACCCAGGATGCCGCCTGTCACGGCCACCAGAATGGCCTCCCAGCGGATCATTCGGCGGACCTGCCGCCGCGTGGATCCGACCGCTCGCAGCAGACCGATCTCCGCTGTGCGTTCCAGAACCGACAGCGCCAGCGTGTTCACGACTCCCAGTGCCGCGATGATGACCGACAGTGCGAGCATCGCGTAGACCAGTAGCAGCAACTGATCCAGGGCAGCGGAGTTCTGTTCCTTGATCGCTGTTTGATCGAGAACCTGAACGAGCGGATTCGACTCCGCGACGCTTTCCAGGCCCGCTGTCACATCAGCCAGATTGGCCCCGGGCTGAATCGTGACAAGTAGGGTGCGGTCCTGCGCGGCGCCGCCGCCCGCACGGTACTCGTCCATGGGAATCACCAAGCCGGTCAGCAACGCGCTGGGCTCGTACACGCCTCCAAGCAGAAACTGCCGCTTTCCACCGCTGGGGAGCGTGACCTCGACTGTCTGGTTCAGGCTCCAGCCCATTTCGCCAGCAAGGTCCTTGCTAACGACCGCCACTCCTGGGGAGAGCTCGAACTTGCCTTCCACTCCGGATACGGCGTGCGCGGCCTCGAGCGGACCGCCGCCGACCGCGGTGACAGTCAGCTCTGACCCGTCCGCCAAGGCTGGCCCGGTCGATTCGCTCATCACATACTTGACCCCAGGCACGTCCCGGGCCCGCTCCGCGATGGACAAGTCGAAGGGCTGCATCGTCTGCGTTCCGATCATCAGATCCCCACTGAACGACTCGTCCACGAGCTTCGAGATGGAAGCCTTGGCCGAAGCGGTCACGATCGTGACGCACACGACCAGTGCCAGACCGATGGTCAGAGCGCTGACGGTGGCCGCGAGCCGCCGGGGTGAGCGAGCCGCATTCCGCCCGGCCAGACGGCCAGTGACCCTTCCGAAAGCATCCATGACAGGCATCAGGGCCCGGATCAACATCACGCCGATCCACGGTGACATAAGCACTGCGGCTATGAGCAACGCGCAGGCCCCAAGTGAAGCCGCCAGAGCCCTGCTGCCGGGATCATCACTTCGCAGGCCAACAACGACAAGCGCCACCGCCGCAGCCAGCGCGAACGCCCCAGCCGCGATCCTGCCCCCACCGACACGGTCACGGGCGCCAGCTGCCTCCCTGAGGGCGGCGACTGGAGGCACCCGCGCCGCCCGGATCGCCGGAAGCAGCGCGGCTGACACCGTCACCAGCACGCCGACCACGGTCGCCCACCAAACCGCCTGGCCCGTAATGGCCACACCGGATGTCAGGCTCAGACCCATGCTGGCGAACAATCCCGTGAGTCCCAGCGCCAGCAAGTACCCAACGCCGATGCCGATCAGGACTGACCACACGGCCACGAACAGCGCCTCGATCAGCACCGACGCCAGCACTTGCCTGCGGGTCATCCCTATCGAACGCAGCAGGGCCAATTCCCGCTCGCGCTGGGCCACGAGCATCGAGAAAGTGTTGTGAATCAGGAACGCCGCCACCAGCAGCGACACCGCGGCGAAGCCGATCATGAAGTAGCTGAAGAACGCCAGACCTTCTCGCAATGCGCTGCTCTGCTCGTCGACCTGCTGAGCCCGAGACTTGACCACCACGTCGCCGCCAAGCGTCCCCCCGATCGCTTCAGCGACCTCATCGTCGCTGTAGCCGTCGGCCACAGCTACATCTATCGCGGTCCACTTGCCTGGCTCGGCCAGCAGCTTCTGCGCCTGCTCGGGAGTGAAGGCCGTGAGCGTGGCTCCGGCCAAACCGCCGCTCTCGCCGAACTTGAAGCTCCCAACCAGGGTCGCGTTCACGCGGCCAGCCGGTGTGACTACTGGGACCCGATCGCCGAGCTTGACTCCCAGCTTCGGGAAGGTTGTCTCGTCGACGACGATCTCGTTGTCGGCAGCTGGTGCCCTGCCGTCCACGATCCTGACCAGGCTGAGCTGACTGTCGTCCTCCCAGCTGACACCCAAGGCCGGCGGGCCCATGGCGCCCACGACCTTGCGATCTCTGTCGATCAGGTACACCCCGAATCTGCTGACGGTCCCTGCTGCTGCCTCCACGCCTTCGACCTGGCGGACCCGAACCACCGACTCGTCGGGTATTAGCAGGGGAGCGGAGTCGCCAACATGTGTCAGCACGTCTTGTGAGACCGCTGGGGAGCGTGTCACCTGCACGTCCTGAGCGCTGCCCTCAACCATCTCGACGAACGTCCTGTCCAGCGCCGATGTCAGCATCAGCGTTCCGGTGACGAAAGCCACGCCGAGAACGATCGCCAACGCGCTCAGCAGCAAGCGCCCCTTGTGCGCCAACGCCGTACGCCAAGTAGCCCGGAACATGATCAGAACCCTTGCCAGCCGTCGACGGGAAGCCCGTGATACGGAAAGACGGCCCGCCGGGTCGCCGCGATCGCCGCGTCGACCGGGTCATCCGGGTCATATCCCAAATCCCACAGCTTCGGCCACGGTTCGAAACCATCGGTCATGAGCGCGGGCGGTTCCCGCCCAAGTAACTCATCGCAGTAGGAGCGGAATCCATCTGGGACTGGCGTTTGCGGGTCGATCGGCCTGCCGATCGCCTCGGCCATCAGGTGCGTCCACGCACGAGGGACCACGTCAACCCACTCGTAGCCTCCACCTCCGAGGGCGAGCCAATTCCCGCCAGCGAACCGGTGAGCCCAGTTGTGCGCTGCCACCGCGCCCAGGCGCTCGCCGTCGATCGAAACGGTGAGGTTTCCCAGCGGGTCCTCGAAGTGCGTATCGCACCCGTGCTGGGATACCAGGAACTGCGGCTTGAACTCGCGAAGCAGCGAAGGAGCCACAGCGTGCAATCCCCGCAACCATCCCTGGTCCCCTGTCCCAGCGGGCAGGGCGATATTCACCGCCGAGCCGAGCGCGCGCGGACCGCCGATCTCAGTTGGCCACCCTGTGCCGGGGAACTGGGTAGACGGGCTCTCGTGGATCGAAATCGTCAACACGCGGGGGTCATCCCAGAAAGCGACCTGAACCCCGTCTCCGTGATGAACGTCGACATCCAGGTACGCGATTCGCTGCAGGCCTTGGTCCAAGAGCCAGCGGATCGCGACCGCGGCGTCGTTGTACACGCAGAACCCCGACACGCGATCCGGCATCGCGTGGTGCAGCCCACCTGAGATGTTGACCGCGTGCCCGGCCCGTCCGGACAGGACCGCCTCGGCGCCGACGACGCTGGCTCCGCAAATCCTGGCGGCCGCGCTGTGCATGTCCGGGAACACCGGGTTGTCCGGCGTCCCGAGGCCGAAGCTCGGGGCCTCGAAGTCCGGGTCAGAGGAAGCGGCCTTCACCGCCTCCAGCAAGGCCGGGCGATGCACTGTGAGCAGGGTCGCGTCGCCTGACACGGGGATCTCGGACACCACTGAGACGTTGGAATGGTCCAGCAGTCCGAACTCCTCGACCAAGCGCATCGTCAACTGCTGGCGGATCGGGCTGAACGGGTGGCCGGGGCCGAAGTCGTACTTCTGCAGCGACTCGTGCCACACCACGGCCACCGAGTCGCTCACCGAACCTCCCTGATCAACGACACCATCTGTAGCGCCCCGATGATCTCGCGCCGGTTCGACACGACTACCGGGGAGGGCGCGAGCTTCAGGAGCCCAGTTCCTTCGACCGATCCCGCGCCGCCTCCATCGCGGCCAGGAACGCCGCTCTGACGCTGTGCTTCTCCAGCTCGCGCAGGGCCGCGGCCGTGGTCCCGGCGGGCGATGTGACTTGCTCGCGCAGGACAGTGGGGTGCTCGCCAGTGTCACGCAGCATCTTCGCGGCACCGAAAGTCGTTTGGACGGCCAGCTCCGTCGCGGTTGAGCGCGGCAGACCCAGGTGGACGCCAGCTTCGATCATTGACTCCACAACGAAGAACACGTAGGCCGGACCGCTGCCAGAAACGGCCGTGACCGCATCCTGCTGATGCTCGGGCACCCGGATGACTCGGCCAACCGCCGAAAGCAGCGCCTCGGCTTCGGCCAGGTGCTCCTCATCGCAGGAGCAGCCAGGCGATATAGCGGCCATGCCTTCGTCGACTAACGCTGGCGTGTTGGGCATGACACGCACGACGGCTGTGCCCGCCGGTATGTGGCTTTCGATGAACGGCGTGGTGATCCCGGCCGCCAGGGAGATGATCAGGGTGTCGGGCTTGATGTGTCCGGCGATTTCGGCAAGCAGGCTGGACATGTCCTGAGGCTTTACGATCAAGACCAATGTCTGAGCCGAGCTGGCAGCCGTGACGCTGTCCACGACCTCGACTCCGTAGCGTTCGCTCAATTGAACCGCGCGCTCGGGACGGCGTTCGCTGATCAGCACGTCTTGCGCGTGGCGCCCCGCCCGCAACAGCCCAGACAACAGCGTCTCGCCCATCACGCCGCCGCCAAGCAGCGCAACCTTCGCCATCGGAACCTCCCCTCAGTCAACGCGCGGAACTACTTCTTCGATGACAGCGACTTGACCAGCAGCGCCAGGTTCGCCGGCTTCTCAGCCATTCGCCGAACCATGTACTCGTACCAGTCAGGGCCGAACGGCACGTACACGCTAACGCGTTCGCCTTGATCCGCGAGCCGCTGCTGCTCCTCCGGGCGCACGCCGAGGAGCATCTGGAATTCGTAGGAGCCTCGCGGCCTGTCATTGTGGATGGCAAGAGCCTGGGCAATGTCAACCAGTCTGGGGTCATGCGTGGCCACCATCGGGTACCCGGTGCCCTCCATCAGTATCCTCAAGCACCGAACGTAGGCCAGATCTATTTCGTGCGGAGCCTGGTACGCGACCGACTCCGGCTCCCGGTAGGCACCCTTGCACAGTCGTACGCGAGATCCCTCGCCGGAAAGCTCACGGCAGTCGGCCTCGGTCCTGTACAGGCAGGCCTGCAACACGACGCCGATACCGGGGTAGTCCTTCCTCAGCTCCCGGACAGTGGCTAGGACCGTGTCGGTCGTCGTGTGGTCCTCCATGTCCAGGGTCAACGTGGTTCCGGCCTCGTCCGCCGCTTCGGCGATCTGGCGCGCGTGCCCCAGAGCGATCTTCTCCCCGTCCGGCAGGGCCAATCCGATCGAGGACAACTTCAGTGAGACTTCAGCCTCGTCGGCCAGGCCATTCGCGGCCAGCGACTCCAGTAGCTCCAGATACTCGTCGCGAGTCTCCTGGGCCTGGGACAGCTCGACGATGTCCTCGCCCAGCCGGTCGATCGCCGAGTACCGTCCGCTGGCAGCCAGGTCGGCGGCTACGCCGATCGCGTCTGGGATCTGCTCTCCGGCCACGAAGCGGTTGACGATCTGTCGCGTTCCAGGCATCGCGACAGACAAACCCCGGATCCTGTCGCTGCGCGACACTGCCAGCAACGTTCGGCTCAGCACTGGCCCTCCTCGGTGTGCCCGACCCGCATCGGCAACCCGCACCGCGGCCCGGCGTTCGTCCCTTCGCAGGCTAGTCCGTGACACTGCCCCTGTCGCGGAATGTGGCGACACCGCAGCGCGCCCGCGCCCGCACCAGAATCCCACAGGTTCATCGGATCTTCACAGATTCGCCACTCGGCGTGCGGCGCGGGGCCACAACGATGGACGTGCCGGTCGGCGTCGGCGCCGAAGGTACTGGCACCGCAGCGGCGGGGTTGCCCGCACGACTTGAGGAGAACAGCATGGGAAGACGCAACATCGGCCTGGCGGCTGTGGCAGCCGGAATCGCGTTTCTAGTCGCACTCGCGCTTGGCGTGCCCGCAGCCAGCATCGCTTCGTTCGGCGTGTTCCTCATCTGCCCTCTTATGATGATCTTCATGATGCGCGGTATGCATGGCTCGCACGGCTCAGGACATGGCGGCGGAGGTCACAGCTGCTGCGCGGGAGACTCATCCTCGACGCCGCAAGGCAGCCAGACGTCAAGGCCGCACGATCAGGCAACACCCCACTAGCCCATCGCGAGCCAAGGAGGCCGAAAGTGGCAATTCTGAGGCAAACTGGCGACATCGCAAGTCCAAGCCCGGCCTCCGACCCAGACGTCGTCCTCGAAGCCGTCGGCATCGCGAAGTCGTACAGGAGCGGTATCTGGCCGTTCCGGGCAACCAAGAGCGTGCTCCGGGGCGTGGATCTGACTCTCTACGGCGGAGAGGTAGTCGGACTCGTCGGTGAGAATGGCGCGGGCAAGTCCACGTTGATGAACATCCTCGTGGGCGCGCAGAACGCCGATGACGGCACTGTGGAGCACGCGGGAGCGCTGGGCTTCTGCCCGCAGCAGCCCCTTGTGTACGCACGACTCACGTGCGATGAGCACTTCGAGCTGTTCGGCCGCGCGTACCGCATGACCCCGGCCGCTGAGCGTGTAGCTCGGCGGAACCTGTACGCATCCCTCGGCTTCGCCCAGTACGCCACAACGCGCGCGGATCAGCTCTCCGGCGGAACGCTGGCCAAGCTCAACCTCAGCCTGGCGCTACTCGCCGACCCAGGTCTGCTTCTTCTGGACGAGCCATACGCGGGGTTCGACTGGGACACGTATCAGAAGTTCTGGACCCTGGTTGCCGAGCGGCGCACGTTGGGTCGCACTGTGCTGATCATTAGCCACTTCGTGACCGATGAGCAGCGTTTCGACAGGATCTTCGACATTCGCGACGGGCAGGCAGTCCAGCGATGACGATGGCGCTGTGCGTGCGGCGGTTCCTGCTCGACTACGCCCGCAACCCGGTGAATGTGCTGATGCTCGTCATCGTTCCAGTCATCTTCGTCGCCGTCGCGGCGCAGTCGATCGCCGACACCGCCGAGCTGCTGGGCGGCGCGGGGGGCGCTCCCGCCACCGAGACCTCGACGGCGGGTTGGGCGGCGGGCTTCCTGTCGGGAATCGCGATGTACTTCCAGGTTTCATCCGCCCGAGGGACCGACCGTCGGCTGGCCATCGCGGGCATCAGTCCACGCCAACTCGTCGCCGCGAGGCTCTTGACAGGGCTCATCCTCGCCGCCTTGGTCACTGCGGTGGCTCTGGGCGTGCTGGCTGCGCGAACCGGCCTCGACGACCCGGTGCGCGTGGGTATCGGGACGATGATGTTCGCCGCTGTCTATGTGGGACTGGGTGCGATCGTCGGCGCGTGGGTACCCAATCCAGTCAACGGAACCGTGCTTGTTCTATTCGTGCTCATCATCGACGTCTTCTTCGGCCCGACGATGATCACTCAAGACAAGCCGATCACTCGGATCTTGCCAACTCACTTCGTCTCGCTGTGGATGGTCGACGTTCCGTCCGGGCACGAGAGCGCGCTGAGCGATCTTGGCTGGGCCTTGGTGTGGGCGATCGGATGCCTCGTGGCGGCCTTCTTGGTGCTGCGGGCCACGGTCAACGTCGACGCCGCGCAGCGCGGCAGGGCGAAGCTAGGTTCGGTTACTGACCAGATGGTCGCCGCGACAGCTCTCGGGATCCGGAACTGGCGGCGCAACCCGATCCTGTGGATCCTTCTGATCGTAGTTCCGACCGTGTTCATCGTCCTTTCGGAGTTCATCACCCCCAGCGAACTAGTACCCATGACCGTGACCGAGGGCGGAATCGACAAGACAGAGATGGTCGATATCGCCAATATCCACGCCGCGACCATGGCGCCGATCGCGGTGTCATCGCTAGCGATGCTGGCTGGGGTATTCGTCGTTCTGGATGCGCGCTCTGCCGATCAGCGCCTCAACCTGGCAGGCCTGCGCACGGGAGCCTTGCTGTCAGCCAGGCTCGCCGTCGTCGGGCTCGCCGTGCTGCTGTCAACGTTCGTCGCGCTCGCGGTCACGGCCGCCCTGTTCCGTCCTCCCCAGTGGTTGTCGTACGCTCTGGCCAACCTTCTCCTCGCGATGACGTTCGGCCTGCTCGGGGTCCTCGCCGGACCAGTGTTCGGACGGATCAGCGGCGCTTTCATCGCGTTTCTTGTCCCGTTCATCGACCTGGGCATGTCCCAAAGCCCCATGCTGCGCGGAACTCCCCCTGACTGGGCGCAGTACCTGCCCGGATACGCGGGGATGCGAATACTCATCGACGCCGCGGTCACCGACAGCTTCGATGAGGCCCGGAACTTGCTGCTTGCTCTCGGCTGGATCGCGGCGCTCCTGGTCGCGTCAGTGCTCGTGTTCCGCCACATGATCAAGTCTCCAAGCCGCCCCGAAATCGGGTCCGCACTCGTCCGAACTTGACCCTGCCCCGCGCCGCACCTCGCCCCTCCGCGCAGAAACGGCCGCTCCCGACAAACGCACCTGTTACGCAAGGAAACGACCGTTCTAACGGGCGCGTCTGTACCCAAAAGGGCGCTTCTGTTCGGAGCGGCCGTTTCTGCCAGGACGGCGGGACGGCGGGACGGCGGGACGGCGGGCTACATGAGCAGTTCGGCGTGGGACTGCTGGTTGACCTCCAGCGCCACAATGAGCGCGATGACCACGGCAACCGCGATCCACTTGCCCCGTCGGGTCCACCTGATGTGCATCGAGGGCCAGCGCCCCGAGATGAGCCCGAATGCGCCCCTGACGACCAGAACCGCACCAGTTAGAACCACCGGTATGCCGATGGGGTTGTACCTCCAGGACTCCGCGAAGTCACCCATGGCCGCCAGCCGCACGGCGCGCGTACCACCGCACAGCGGGTCCATGTACCCAGCGGCGTGCAACGGGCCGTGCATGTCCAGCGGCGGCAATCCGAAGATCGCCATAGCGACCGCCAGGAGGAGTCCCCCGAGCGCGAACCACGTAAACCCCGTCCAAGCGTCGTGGTCTTCCAAACTCAGCCAGACCCGTCTGGTACGCGTGTCGGAAGGAACAGTCACACCCGATGTCTACCAAAGTCGGCAGCGAACTGTCACGGTGTCCTGCGTCGCAAGGTCGCCGCGCCCAGGCCCACGGCTCCGACGATGAAGGCCGCGACGACGGCCATCGACGTCAGCGTCCCAGAGTCGAGCTGCGCGTGGGTCGCTATGTCAGTCGTGGCGTCGACCGCATAGGACAGCGGCAGTACGTCGGATATAGCGGACAGGACGGTAACCATCTGATCCCTTGGCGCGAGCAGCCCGCACAGCAGGAACTGAGGCAGCACGAACGCCGGCATGAACTGCACGGCCTGGAACTCAGTCTGGGCGAACGCGCTCAGCGCCAGGCCGCAGGCGGTTCCCAGCAACGCGACCAGGACGGCCACAAGCGTCAGCGACCAGGTCGACCCAGCCACCTGAAGGCCGAGCAGCCACAACGACACGCCGACCGCGAGCACGGACTGGATCAGGGCCATCAGCCCGAACGCCAGCAGATACCCGACTAGGAGGTCTCCTTTGCCGATGGGCATCGCCAGCAGCCGCTCCAGAGTCCCCGTCTGGCGCTCTCGCAGGGTCGCGACGCTGGTAACGACGAACATCACAAGGAAGGGGAAGATGCCCAGCAGGGACGTGCCAGCGGAGTTGAACAGCTCGGGGGAATCGATCCAGACGTACTTCAGAAGTGTCATCAACAGAATCGGAACAGCGAGCATCAACGCGACAGTCCGGTGGTCATGCCGGATCTGATGCAGCACGCGCGCTGCCGTCGCCAGCGTTCGCGAGGCCGTCATGCGCCGCCCCGCTCGCCGCCGGAGGCTCCCTCGCGCTCAACCAGGGCCAGGAATGCGCTCTCGACGTTCCCGGTTCCCGTCTCGGCGAGAACAGAGTCCAGCGTGTCGTCGGCCAGTATCCGGCCCTGCCGCAGAAGCAGCATCCTGTCGCAGCGCGATGCCTCATCCATGACGTGGCTCGACACGACAAGGGTGACTCCGTTGTCCGCCAACGAGCGGAAGATGTTCCATAGGTCACGCCGGAGCACTGGGTCTAGCCCAACTGTCGGCTCGTCCAGGATTAGGACCTCGGGCGAACCGAGCAGCGCCACAGCCAGCGATGCCCGGCCGCGCTGGCCGCCCGACAGCCGCGACACTCGACGGTCCGCCATGTCCGTCAGCCCGACTTCGGTGAGAACCCGGTCAACATCGGATACTGGCGTGCCAAGGATCTTCCCGAAGTACCGGATGTTCTCCCGCACGGACAGATCCGCGTACACGCTCGGATCCTGCGTCACGTATCCGATCCGATGCCGCAAGTCAGGGTCACCCGCCGGCCTGCCGAGCACAGTCACTGTTCCGCCATGCGTGTACTGAACGCCAACGATGGCGCGCATCATGGTGGTCTTGCCGCCGCCGCTGGGCCCCAGCAGGCCGGTGATCTGACCAGCGGCGATCTGGCACGAAACCTCGTGAAGGACGGCTTGGCCGCCCCGGTCGACACGAAGCTGATCGACGACGATCGCGGGGTCGACCATCTCGGGCCCGCTACGTTCCGGGGATCGACTTCGTCGGATCCAGCAGATCCTGAATTATCGGCGCGAACATCCTCACGACATCGTCCTCCGGCGCCGAAGCCAGCGGCTCAAGCCTGATGATGAAGCGAACGGTAGCCAGCCCGATCAGATGGCTGGAGATCAGCGCAGCTCGCATCCGGGCATCCGGGATACCGACGACGCCGGCCACTCGGTCGATTACTGATTCCTCCAGGAATTCCCTCAGGTCAGCACTGGCCTTGCCCGCGGCGATCCCGGACTGGAACAGGTCGATGAGTTCCTGGCGTGATTGCTCGTCACTGACCATCTCAAAAGTGCCCCGCACAAGACGTTCGCCCATGCCTTCAAGCCCGGGCGCCAGGAGTTGGGGGACAGCGCTCGAAGGATCGAAGGGGAATCGTACGGCGGCCGCGAACATCTGTTCCTTGCTCGCGTAGTACTTGCGCAGCACGCCAGGAGCCACTCCGGCAGCCGAGGCCACGCCCTTCATTGTGGTGTGTGCGTAGCCGTAGTTGTGGAACGCCGAACGGGCGGCTTCCAGGACAGCGTCCGCTACTTCGTCTCGGGTCATGATGACTACTTTAGGGATGACTCGGGGCGAACGCGGCCAGATCGCCGCTCAACCGTGGAAACCGCCATGTGGAGCCGTGCGAAGACCAGAGCCTCGGCGAGGTCCGCTTCACGATCAGCGCGAGAAGCCGCCTTGCGCGTGGACACTTCCACCACGACCGTGCCACCAAACCCGCGTCGCGCCAGGAACTCCAGCAGCTGGCCCGCGGGTTGAGAGCCGCGGCCTGGGATCAAGTGCTCGTCACGGGCTGATCCGGTGCCGTCCGCCAGGTGTATGTGAGCCAACCTGTCGCCGAGATCCTCAGCGACCTTGACAGCGTCCGAACCACTCACCGCCGTGTGGGACAGATCCAATGTCGTGTGCGGGTAGTCATCATGCCGGACGTCCCAGCCCGGAGCGTAGGCCAGGATTTCGCGCGAGCGCGCTCGCCATGGGTACATATTCTCGACGGCGAACTTGATGTCGGTCTCCTCGCCCATCCGCCGAAGCCCGGTGACGAAATCGCGCGAGTACTCCCTCTGCCAGCGGAAGGGCGGGTGAACGACCACGGTGCTCGCGCCGAAGAGCTCCCCGGCGGCCTTGGCCTTGAGCAGCTTGCCCCATGGGTCAGTGCCCCAGACCCTCTGCGTGATTAGTAGACAAGGAGCGTGAATGGCCAGGATCGGCATCGAGTAGTGATCCGACAAGCGTTTCAAGGCGTCGGGATCCTGGCTAATCTGGTCGGTCATAACCATGACCTCTATACCGTCATACCCGAGCCTCGCGGCTATCTCGAACGCCGCGGCCGCTGACTCCGGATAGACCGACGCCGTCGACAGCGCCACCTTCGCGTCTGGGATTCGCACGGCGGGCGTCTTCTTCGTTCTGCCGCCGCGTTTCGCCGCGGCCTGGGCTCGTGTCATGAGCGCCGCCGACGGTCGATGAAAGGAGTGATCAGCAAGATTACCGCAGCACCGAGTAGACCGATTCCCACCGCGACTCCAGCGTTGGAGTCCGGATACACCCTCATAGCGAAGAATTCTGACAGAGCCGGGACAACAATGACGGTGACGAACGATAGAGCCATGATGGCGACCACTGCCAATCTCAGCAGATTCAGCGGTCTTGCGGACTGCAGCAGGACAGCCAACGCCACCACAAACAGCGAAATCGTGGCGTCGACGCGCGCGCTGGCCTCGCTCGTTTGCCCGATCGCGAGCAGGTACGACGTGAACGTAGCGGCGGCCGCGACAATGCCCGCCGGGACAGCGAACAGCAACACCCGCCGGAAGAAACCTGGCCTGAAGCGATCGGTGTTCGGCATCAGCGCCAGGAAGAATCCCGGGATGCCGATTGTCAGGGAGCCAATCAGCGTCAAGTGCCTCGGCAGGAACGGGAACGCTACGCCGAACAACCCCGTGGAAAGTGAAATAACCATCGCGTAGATGGACTTGGTCAGGAACACATCGGCAACCCGCTCGATGTTGCCAAGGACCCGCCTGCCTTCGTACACGATCTGCGGCAAGGTGGCCCACTTGTTGTCCAGCAGGACGACTTGGGCGACGGCGCGGGTTGCCGGTGCGCCTGAGCCCATGGCGATCCCGAGGTCGGCTCGTTTCAGCGCGAGCACGTCGTTGACACCGTCCCCGGTCATGGTCACGGTGTGTCCCCGGCTCTGCAGAGCGTCAACCATCAGCTGCTTCTGCGCTGGAGTCACGCGGCCGAACACCGAGCCGTCGTCCATGGCTATGCCAAGTTCTGGAACTGTCACCGGAAGAGTCGACGCGTCCACGGGGTTATCCGCACCGGCGACTCCAGCGCGCCGCGCGATCGCTCCTACGCTGGCGGCGTTGTCTCCGGAGATGACTTTCACCGACACGCCCTGGCTGTCGAAGAAGTCGATTGTCTGCTTCGCGTCGGATCGCAAGTGCTGGTCGATGACGACCAGCGCCACAGGTACAACAGTCGGCAGCGGCAGTTCCGCACACGCGTCGCCCACGGCCGACGCCAAGAGCAAGACGCGTGCCCCGTCCGCTGTCTCTTCCTCCACCCGGCCAGCCCAGGCCGTCTGACCCCAGCCCGGGTCGACGATCTCCGGGGCGCCGATTACCCAGCACCCGTGGTCGGCGAAGCTGGCGCTGGACCACTTCCTCGAGGACGAGAACGGAACGGTCACCGTCACCGGCCAGAAGGGGTCAGGGCACTCGTCGCGTACAGCGTCCATGGTTGGGTTGGGTCGCGGATCTGAGGCCGCCAACGCGCCGAGGATCTGGTGCAGATAGGCCGGGTCATGAGACGCCAGCGGAACGATGGCTCGCACCCCCATGCCTGGGTCGGTCAAGGTGCCTGTCTTGTCGACGCACACCACGTCGGTCCGCGCGAGCGCCTCGACCGCCGGGAGCTCCTGTACAAGTGCCTTGCGCTGGGCGAGCCGGATGACCGCGACTGCCATGGCGATGCTCGTCAGCAGCACCAGTCCTTCCGGGATCATCGTGACCATCCCGGCGATGGATCCACGGATCGCGTCCTTGACCGGCTGATCGGCTCTCATCTGGCTGATCACGAGCAAGATCCCGACTGGGATGATGAGTACGCCCACGACCTTGATGAACCTCATGACCGAGTCGCGCAGTTCCGAGTCAGCCATCGCGTAGTGCTTGGCCTCAGCGGTTATCCCGGCCGCGAATGAATCCGGGCCGACTCGCTGGGCGACCATCAATCCCGAGCCGGCGGCCACAAACGAGCCGCTCATCAGCTCATCTCCGGGTGCCTTCGGCACTGAGTCGGCCTCTCCGGTCAGCAGACTCTCGTCCAGCTCCATTCCGGCGCTGGCGACGACCTCCCCATCAACGACGAGCTGGTCCCCGGCGTTGAGCACGAGGAGGTCGTCACGAACGACGTCGTGGATCCGGACCTCGACGTCGTTGCCGTCACGTCGCACGGTCGGGCGTGCCTCTCCGATGACCGACAGCTCTGCCAGCGCCCTGGACGCACGGTATTCCTGTATGACGCCTATGGCGGTGTTGGCGATGATGACGAGACCGAACAGCGTGTCTTGTGGCGGCGCCACCAAGATCATCATCACCCAGAGGGTCCCCAGGAGCGCGTTGAACGGGGTCAGCGTGTTTGCCCTGACGATGTCACCGAGGCTGCGGGACTTCGCTTCCGGTGAATCGTTCGTCAGTCCGGCAGCTACGCGCCGCTCAACGTCCGCGGTGCTCAGGCCCTGCGCGGGATCGGGTGTGGTCGGCGCTGGAATTTCGACCAGAGGAGCGCTCAATGTTCAAGCCCGTCGAGCCGCCGCAGAATGATCCCCTCACGCAAAGCCCAAGGGCAGACATCCAACATTTCGATTCCGAGCAGGTCCATGGCTGCCTCCGCCACGACCGCTCCCGCCACAAGCTGACCCGCCCTGCCCACAGACACGCCCGGCAACGATGCCCGCTCCTGGGCGGTCATCGCCGCCAGCTTCGGCAGCCATTCCGACAGGTCGACCCCGGCCAGGGTCCGGCGGACGAACTGCCCTTCCGCCGACGGCGCCGACCCGGCGATCCGCGCTAGCTGCTTGAAGGTCTTGGATGTTGCGACGGCGTGGCGGGTCGCCTCCATCCGCTGGATCCGTCCGGCCACGTCGGCGATCTGGGCGCGCGCCGCTTTGCGAAGCTCTCGGACAAGTTCTTGCCGAGGGGGATCCCCCGCCAGATGGGTGCGGGTCAGCAGGCCGGCACCCAGCGGCAGCGAAACCGTCCACTCCGGCTCCTCGTCCCCCCCGACCGCGATTTCCAGACTCCCGCCCCCAATGTCGAGGACCAGCAGCCGACCGGAGGACCACCCGTACCAGCGCCGAACTGCCAAGAAGGTCAACCGCGCCTCGTCCTCGCCGGACAGCACGTCGATGTCCACGCCCGTGGCGTCCTTGACGGCCCACAGCAGCTCGCCACCGTTCGCCGCGTCACGCACCGCCGAAGTCGCGAAGGCCTTGAACTCGCTCACGCCCAGGTCCTCCTTGGCGACCAAAGCCTCGCGCACGAAACCAATCAAGGACTCGATCGCCTCTGAATCGATCAGACCCTCAGGCGTCAGGTGCTCAGATAGCCGCAGCTCGATCTTTCGCGAGAACGCCGGAATCGGCGCTGCGCCATAGTGGGCGTCAACCACTAGCAGATGGACGGTGTTTGACCCGATGTCGAGCACTCCGAGACGCACGGTCCGACGGTAGCGCGTCTACTCTTGGGGCGTGGCGGAGGTGACCCCGGGATTCCCGAGGGCGTGGATCGAATTCAGAGATCCCGCCAACGACAACCAGTTGATTCGAGCGGACCTAACTTGGCTCACATCCAAATGGAATTGCACTTTCGGTCAGGGCTGCCTCGGCATCTACCGCTCGGCGCCTGACGCCGGCTGTTGCGCACTGGGAGCCCACCTCGCCGACAACGCCGACCTCAGGCGCGTGGCGAAGTGGGTCGGGCGCCTGACGGCGCGGGATTGGCAGCAGCGACCGGGCGGGAGACTGACTCGCGCTGCCTGGACCGAGCAGGACGAGGAGGGCGCTCGCAAGACGAGGGTGACCGAGGGCGCGTGCATCCTGATGAACGGCCCGGGCTTCCCAGGTGGTTCCGGCTGCGCGCTCCACATCCTGGCCATGAGGCTCGGCGAATCCTTCGTAGAAACCAAACCCGATGTGTGTTGGCAACTTCCGATCCGGCGCGACTACGAATGGCGGGAGGATAGCGACGGCACGAAGCGCCTGGTGGTCACCGTCACCGAGTACGTGCGCGGCATGTGGGGAGCAGGCGGTCACGACTTCGACTGGTACTGCTCGTCGAACACTGACGCGCATACCGCGCCGCAGCCGGTATTCCGCCAGAGCCGGGCCGAGCTGGAGGAGCTGATCGGGTCTGCGGCCTACGCCGAACTCGCGAGGCACTGCGCCGCACATCTGGCCGCGCGCGATCGGATGACCCGTGCGGCGCCGCCGGTCGGGCCGGGGGCGGACCTCGCCCAGCATCCCGCGTCAGCGCCCCGCCCAAACCGCTGACCGCCGAGTGTCGGGTTCCTCCGGGGCCGCGCCGGGTTCCTCCGGGACTGCGCCCGGCGGCTTCAAACCTCACGTTGGGGGTCCCTCCCCCGCAGGAACCGTCCCGCGCCCGCGTGGCTAGGGCGGGGGTCTTCGCCATCGGTGTCGCGGTGTCGGGGTGATGGTCCACCACGGCTGGGATGGCTCGCCTGCGGGGGGTTCCCCGACCTCGGGTTGGCCCGCCTCGGGTTGGCCCGCCTCGGGTTGGCCCGCCTCGGGTTGGCCTGGCTGGGTGTCGCGTGTCAGTTCCCACCTGCCGAGGTCGAGTTGACGGTGATGCGGCCAGCAAACGCTGGCCAACGAGTCCAGGTCGGTCGCGCCTCCCAGGGACCACGCGGTGACGTGATGCGGCTGGGTGTGTTCAGGACCCACATCACAACCCGGGATCACACACCC
>JAUYJT010000057.1 GCA_030700225.1 Candidatus Nanopelagicales bacterium
TAGAGTCACTACTGGCTGACATCGCGTCGGCCGAAACGACGGGAGACAACCATGTCCGACAAAGAAGACACCAACGACAAGACCGCGCAAGACGCCCCACTGACCGACGAAGAAGCCCAATCCGTGCAAGGCGGCGCCGCCGTAACTCGACGGGAGGAGGCAGAGGCGCGCATCGCCGAAGTCAGGTGAATCGTCGTCGCCTCTGAAGGTTAAGGTCTCAGCGCCTCCGAAGATCCCGTTGAAGGCCGCGACCGGGTGTCGCTAGCGCGCTGCGGTGGCGATCATGGACGCGGAGTCATAGAGTCACTACTGGCTGACATCGTGTCGGCCGAAACGACGGGAGACAGACATGTCCGACAAAGACAACACCGACGACAAGACCGCACAAGACGCCCCACTCACCGACGAAGAAGCCCAATCCGTGCAAGGCGGCCGCCGCCAGGGCGACCCGTCTGCCTCGTCGGCTCTTCTGGCCTCTGAAGCAGTCGCTAAAGAAAGCTAGGGCCTCAGCGCCTCCGAAGATCCTCTTGAACGGCTGCGCTCGATTGGCGCCGCCGAGGCTGGACCAGGTGCAAGTGCGCCTCCAAGTTGGCCCCGCGCCGCCGCGCCGCCACGTCCAGCCGAGACGCAGTCCCCGACGTTAGACGGCGGGCTGGTGGCGGGTGAGGAACTCCCGCGCCGCCGCCTGAGCTTCCTCGGCGTGAGGGCTGAGCCAGAACCCGAGGTGAGAGCCCTCCTCGACCCAAAACCGCTCAGCGCCGGGGATGTGCTCATAGGCGTAAACGCCGTCGTAGAACTTCACGTCCGCGTCGTGAGTGCCGTGGACGATGAGGCTCGGGCACTGGACTTGCTCCACCGGCAGATGGGTGAGTGTGCGAAAGAGCGCCATGTCGTTCTCAGTCCCTGCCTTGCGAGGACCGTAAGGACTCATCGTGTTCATGAACGCCCGCACGAACTCAACAGCCTGCGGAGATCTGAGCGCGCGCTCAATGTGGGCCTTGATCTGATCCTTGGTGAAGTACCCCTCTGACTTGAAGATCTCCTGGAGGAACCACTCGGGTTTCTTCTCCCCAATCACCTTGAGCAGTCGCTGCCCCGACGATGTCGTGAAGATGGCCTGGGAGATCGCGCCTGCGGTCTCGGGCATGTCGTAGAAACCGCTCACAGCGTCGATCGCCACCATAGCCCACACCCTGTCCGGGTGACGGACCGCGAACATGTAGCCGGGCGGACCACCAGCCGACGCGGAGACCACCGCCACCCGATCAACATTGAGGACGTCCAGCAAAGCGGCGAACAGGTCGGCCTGATCCTCTATTCCAGCGCCGCTTTCCAACGGGGTGCCCAGATATCCCGGACGCGACACAGACAGCAGCCTGTACTCAGCAGGGTCAAGCCAATCCAGCATCAGCCGGGCCTGGTCCACGCCACCGAGCCCGCCGTGAGAGCACAGGATCACAGGTCCGTCCCCAGGGCTCAGGTCGTATTCAACCGGGCCCAGAGCGGTCTGGATGACCTTGGGTTCGATTGTGATTCCAGGCAGCAGCTCCTCATGTTCGCTCATGTCGCTCTCCTGCAGTCGGGTTCCTGTCATGCCATCATGCCCAGAACTCGACTGTGATGCCTGGACGGTCGGCCCGCCGATGGGCCATCCGGGGCAGTCCGGCCGGTAGCCTGGCGCCCATGTCACTGGCCGTCCCCACGGATCAGAATCGTGTACGCCGACGAACCGTCACGACGCTCACCGGACTGCTAGCGTCCCTGGCTCTCGCCCTGGGTGCCTGTTCGTCCGGCGGAACCACGAACAGCGATGATGTGACAATCAACGGACTCGTCGGCGCCGACGGCCGCGACATCGTGATCAAGCGCGCGGCCGACATGCCACCCAACCTCGCCGCCTGCGTCGGGGGGGCTGACTCACTGTCGCGCAGCCAGTTCCAGGACGAGTGCGTCATGCCCTACATCAACGGCCTATGGGTCGATCCGGCAGGTCTGCTCAGGCCACACGACGAACTGGCCGCCGCGGCCGAAGACTGGTTGGTCAAGAAGCCCGCCGATGGCAAGTGGCCCATCTACTACTCAGCGGGCCTGAGCGCGGCGGGCAAGGACTTGAGCAAGATGCTGGACGGGGACGCGAAGCTGGCCGACCAGGTTGTCCTGAAGAAGCTGCCCAACCCTCTGCCCGTGCCGTCGGCTAACCCGAAGTCGATCTACAACCAAGCCGGCCTGCTTTACGTCCCTAACTCCTATGTGACCCCGGGTGGGATCTTCAACGAGCAGTACGGCTGGGACTCCTACTTCATCATCGCCGGATTGCTGCGGTCGGCGGAGTACGTCCTGGACCATCCCGAAGGGCAGTACTGGAGCCCAACGGACAGCCGCATGGTGCAACTAGATCCCCCTACGGCGCGGGCGCTGGCCAAGCGACTGTTCACGATCGCCAAGGGGATGGCCGACAACCAGGCGTTCATGGTCGACTTCTATGCCGGCTTCGTCCCAAACGGCAACCGCATCTACTACTTGACCCGGTCCCAGCCTCCGCTCTTGGCCGCGGAGTCGCTGTTGATCTACCGCTTCGCCGAGCAGCACACCGATCTCGTTCCGTATCAGGGCCAGGAGACCCTGGCGCCGTTCCTGGGTATCCGGGCGCCGACCAGCTACGGCCAGTGGATCAAGAAAGAGATCCTGCCGAGTGCTAGGAAGTACTACGACTACTTCACCGATCCGCGGACCACTACGTTCGGCGCAAGGACGAACCCTCGCGTCGCGCGCAAGGACGGCCACAAGCTGTTCTCGTATCACCCCGACGGTGTGGGCCCGGTCCCCGAGATCGTTCGCAGCCAAGTGCCTGGCAATGCCAACTACTACAGGCAGGTCGCCGCGTACTTCGCGGCGAATCCGAAAGCCAACCCGCACAAGCGGTTCTATGACGTCGGCGCCGGTGATCCGAGATTCCACTTGACCCAGGACTTCTACCTGGCGGACCGGTCGGTCAGAGCGTCGGGCTACGACCTGTCCGGCCGCTACGGGGAAGTCGGGCAGCACGCGGCGGATTTCGCTCCGGTCGACCTGCACACGTTGCTGTTCCAGATGGCCAAGGACATCAACGAGATGGCCACTATCGCCGGGCGTCCGCCGATCGTCGCGCAGCGGGAGCTGGACGGCTATGTCTCCGCGATGGACAAACTGATGTGGCGCCAGACCACCGACGGTCCCGGCTCCTACTACTCCGACGCGTGGATCCGCGAGGACGCCCAGGCCCAGCCCGACCCCTATCTGTACGGGACGACTTTCTATCCTCTGTGGGCGCAAGCCGTCACCGATGAAGGTCGCATCGCTGACATCGTGCGCACAGCCACGACGGCGGGGGAGGTCAGCCAGGACCAGGTGTTCTACCTGTATGGCAAGGACGGCAAGATCACGCCAAAGCGCGTGAAGCGGAACGGCCAGATCTCCACGTGCGAGCTGTCCGATCCCAGCGACCCCGGCTCATGCACAGACCGTTTCACCACGGTGGCCCAGGCGCCAGTGCCGCTGGTCAGCGATACGAACTTCGGAATCCCCACGAGTCTGAAGCTCACCGGAAATCAGTGGGACTTCTCCAACGGCTGGGCCCCGGTCCAGTACTTCGCGGCGATTGGACTCGACCGTGCCGGTCGGCCTGACCTGACCGCGGCCGTCGACAACGGCTGGACTTCGGCGGTGGAGATCGGATTCGCCGCCACGGGCACGATCATCGAGAAGTACTCGGCCACCAACCCGGCCGAGCAGGTCCAGGTGACCAGTGGGTACAGCAAGCCCCAGGTCGGATTCGGCTGGACCAACGGGGTCTACGTGGACTCGCTGAGCCGATCTAGGCGTTGACAGTCTCATCGCGGGCCGGTTCCGCGTAGGTTGCGTCTGCTGAGTTGACACCGACCAAGTTGTGGAGGACGACGTGGATGTTGCCGTGGTCGGCGCCGCCGGGGCATGCGGGCGCCAGCTTTGCATGCGACTGCTTGAGCGGCGGATCATCCCGACTGAGAACCGCCTCCAGCTCGTGGGGCATCTCGGCGGACCCAGTGAAACCGAGCTTTGGGGACTGCGGGCCGACTCTCCAAGCCCACACTGGGTTCCTCATCCTCAGCTCCGTCGCCGTGCCACCGCGCAGACACACGGGATTCTTGTCGACACGCCATAGGCACACAACGCGGCTGCTACCGGTTCGAAAAGCCCTCACGAGAGCAGCGCCGACGCCGTCGTAGAACTTCTCGTCAGCGTCGTCAGCGTCGTGGATGCTCAGGCTCGGGCAACCTTCTCAAGCGGCACCGTGGCTACCCTCCAGTCGGCCGTCGTCGTGAATGTAGAGCTGACCCAGTCGGCTGTCCACCTTGTGCACGTGGCCGTAGTCGTAGTCGTGGTGCAGGATGACAGCGTCATGCGCTATGGCGTAGGCGGAAACAAGGATGTCCACTGGTCCAGCAGCGCGGGCCCGATGAGACCTCCACAGACCTAGCTGCAGCTGACGGGCCAGCTGGTCCACCCCGTCACTCCCCAAGTTCTCCATGGAAGAGACAAGAGCGGTTACTCGCTGGAACTGCCGGTAAGTCTGGGTGGTGTGCAACAGCTCCAGCGCGAGAGGAACACAGGTAGCTGGTTGCCACGCGTTGTTGAACGCCTCCACGACGGCTCGTATGGCCGGGCTACGGCGAACTCCTGCGTACAGACTGGTGTCGACCATGAAGAGTTGGTGCGACTGACTCACCCGTGCTTCCCCCGAAGGCCCCGGATGGCGTCCGGGTCGTCGAACATGGACACGTCTTGGTTCACGATGGTGTCTAGAAGTTCGTGAAGCGCCTTCCTGGCTCGCTCTGCTGCCAGTCGGTCGTTCAATGCCACGTTGACGGCCTGCTTCTTGGTCACGCCACCCAGCAGTCTCTGCACCCCGGCCAGGGCCGTCTCGTCTATGTCAACCAAGGTCTTCGCCATGATCGAGCCTCCTTGGATATATCGTCCCCAAGGTTCTAGTATATACCGCTTCTCGCGAGCGAGGGGAGTACCGCCCTGACCTGGAGTTCCTCTATCGCTTCCACTCCGGGACGGGTCTGATGAGGTTCGTCATGGAGCCATCGTCCTGCTCGCCCGGCACGAGTACTCGGACCTCAAGGCCGGGTGTTGTCGGACACGCTCGCTGATCATGGTGGCGTCGCGTTGGGTGGTGATGTCCCGGGTCGGTCACCCCCAACGACGCCAACAACCCCTCACACGGTCAGACAGAGCGTCGCTCAACACTTGCTGGAGCTTGGCCCTGGACTTCCATCCCAGACTGCTCCCCGGAAGAGTCAACGCATGTGCAAGAGCATCCCCTCGAGGGCGTCGGGGCATCGTGGGTTGCCGAATGGAACTGGGGAGGTGTGGTCGGCTACTCACTGCCCCCTCGGAACGGCAACTGGACCCACGGCCGGAACAACGTGGTGGAGCTCCCAGAGAAAGATGACGGGTCTCTCGAGGAATTCCTAGGCCTCGCCGAGTCCCGCTGAGGCAGGTTCCTACTTCGGACGAACTGAGCAAGCGGGGGGCGATCGGGCACTTGCGACGCCGGGGCGGCGGTCCCCAGCGGCGCGGATATCGATCCTGGCTGGCCCCTGGCTCGAGAACTCGGTGTCTGACGCCACCGTCACCGACCGGGCGCTCGTGGATGGTCTGATGCAGGTGGTGCACTACTCAGGCTCGCGTCCCGATACTCATCAGTGGGGACAGCATCCCGGACTTGGGAGGGGCAGACGCACACACAGCGGTGGCGCTGGACCCTCAACTCGGATCGGGGGGCACTCACTGCCCGAGTAAGGCCAGCGGGACAACCGCGACCCCGTCTGTGCGCCGGTACGCTCTCGGCCCGGTGTTTATGACGACAGGGTTGACTAGTTGTGTTCCCAGCCGCTGGCGCAGCCAGTGCAGGTGCCTCACGTCGGCGTCGGTGATGGCGGCGGAGAGCTTGACCTCGATCGCGGCAATGGCATGGTTGTCGGATTCGATGATGATGTCGACCTCGTTGCGACCGTCTCTGGTGCGCAGGTGGGAAGCGCGCGCCTGGCACGCCTGGGCGAATACTCGAACGCTCATGGCGGTTAGCGACTCGAAGAGGGCGCCGAGGAATGGTCCGTCACGGCTGACCCACTCCTCTCCCCCAGACCGGCAATGAGCTGTGCGCGCCCGACGCCGATGAGTCGGGCTGCGAGCGCCGGATCGGCTAGGTGATGTTTGGCCGCCATGCCCAACTGGCGCAAGTGGTTGTAGGAAGGAACCCAGGCCGGAAGCTCATCGATGATGCGCAGGTTCCTTAGGACGTCGATATAGGGGTCGACGGTGCTACGTGCCGGCTTCTGCCCGTGACCCGGCGTCGCGGCGTTGCGTATCTTCTCCCACTGGGTAGTTGTGGCAGTCGCAGCCGCATAGGCGGCCAGCCAGGCTCGAAGCGTCGCGGGTCGGCGAACCGCCAAGCCAGCTTCGGGAACGTCCCTTTCCACGATCCGGTCAATGTATCCGTCGAGCTGGATCGGCAATGCGACCTTCGGAAGTCCGAGGAAGCCTGGAAACCCGGATGCCAGGATCGCGTCGACGTAGTCGACGAGACGCATTGACGAGTGGCCGGACACGGCGGTGGTCGGATTTGTGAGAAGTTGGCTGAGGCTGACGCTCGGAACGCTCAGACCGCGCTCGGGCAGCGTCATCGGCCTCATTCGCAGAGTGGTGATCCGCCCGGCCCCGGAGTGGGTGGGCGTGCCGACCCCGGGGGCAGACCCCGTCAGGAGGAAGCGTCCGCCGCTGCCGTCTTAATCGACGGCGCGCTTGACGGCATCCCACACACTCGGCGCCCGTTGCCATTCGTCGAGCAACACGGGAGGCTCGCCCTCGATGCCGGTGTCTGGGTCGGCCTCGGCGATCGCCCGCTCGGCGGGACGGTCCAGCCGTCTGACGGGCTTCTCGCGCCGCAGCGCAGTCGCGGTCTTGCCGACACCCTTCGGACCGTCCAGCAGAATCGCGCTCAGGACCGGCGCGAGCTGGTCGAGTTGCGCGTCGATAACTCGACGGAAGTAGTGGTCAACGCTCCAAGGCTACGTTGACCGACACGTGCGCACTACATTTGCCGAGTCATGTGCACTACATTGGCTGATTCCGCTCGTCGGTGACCTGGGCGGAGTGTCAGCGTTGGATTCGATCGTGACCACCGGAGCAATCATCACAGCGGGCCGCGCCCTGCAGGTGTACCACTACCAACGCCCCGAGCCGGCCCGGCCGCGCTGTGTCGCCGGGCGATGGCCCTCGACCCCCAACATGTCGAGCAGCCGATCAGCAATCACTTCGTCGACTTGCTGCCGTTCGTTCGCAGCAGCGTCGTATCGGTGCATGCCTGCGGACAGAAGGTGAGTGCCTCTCTGGGCGCCGGATTCCATTGGCGCACGCCGGGCGGCGTCTTGATCGGCGCGGGCTTCGGCGGCCGCCAACACGGCTTCCGCCCCGCGAATGCGAGCGATCGCGTCGACTATGTCATCGAGACGATCCGCGGGTGACCGGCTCACAGCTCCACCGCCTCGGCCAACGCCCTTTCCGCGACTTGGTCTGCCAGCGAATCCTCTGCCGCAACGTCAACTGGCGCACCGATGACTTCGGACACTTGGTCGGCCAGGCGCGCCAGAGGAACGAGCCCGCGCTCGCGGACCGGAAAGTCCACGAGGAGGTCCAGGTCGGAATCACTCGATTCCATGCCTCGCGCGACGGAACCGAACACGCGCACGCGCGCAGCTCCGGCAGCCCGGGCGAGCCTTCGGATATCCCGTCGGTGTCGGACCGCCTTGGTCCCGATCGGGCCCGATAGCGCAGGATGGTCAACCGCTCGCGAGTCCACGACGAGCTGCTGTCCGCATGCGCGAAGGAGTCGCTCTAGCGTGCTGACCGTCGGGCTCACGGCGCGAGACTCATAGCGGGCAACCATCGCTTGCGTTGTCGCGGCGCGCGCCGCCAGCCGCGCCTGGCTAAGACCGGCTCGTCTGCGAGCTTCCAGAAGCAGTCGGCCTGGGTCTTTCTCCACCCAGAAAGCATATCATATATGATATGGGCGCCCCGGCGCCCAGCAAGTGTGCCAGAGACGACGCGATGCGCCCTCAGGCGACGTGGGGGCGGGCTCCGCGACCCCCAATCAGCACATCTGCGCGACGATCCCCTTGCCAATGTTGCCGCCAGACAGCCTCGCCATGCGCCTAGCGGTGACGCTGCGCCAACCGGCCATGTGCTGCTTCGCGCCGCGTCCCTTCCAGCGCTTGTGCATCTTGACCGCATCGATGTGGTCGTCGCCGTAGTCATACGCGGGGTACCTGCCACGCAGCATCCCGTGACGAACCTTGCCGCGCAAGCAGCGACCTTCTGAGTAGAACGCGCCGACGGCGCCGACGACGCGCTTGCCGCGCTTGCGGATCACCGCGAAGTCGCCGAGGTAGATATCACCGCTCTTGCTCACGTTCCGCACCATGTACAAGTACCTGGACGCCCGCAGCGCAGAGATACTGCCAGTGCTATCTCCGCCCGCCGCCCCAGTCGCAGCACCCACTGGAACGGCGATCAGTGACGCCGACATGATTCCTGCCGCCATCACAGCGACGGCCCTGCGCTTCACACGCGTAGCTTCACCCATACGATCACTCATCAAGATCACCCCTTGTCTCTCCTCCAGTCTAGGTTCGACGCCGCATCGAGAGTCGGACGACCCGATCACACCAGCGGCACGGTCAGAGGCTGCCCCGACGACGCCGGGAAACCGAGATCGGACGGCTGACGACAGCGGCTCACCATCAGCGACCCCAGGGCCGCGACCATCGCGCCGTTGTCCGTGCACAGATCCGGCCGTGGCACGCGCAACCGGATCCCGGCAGCCGCGCAACGCTCCTCGGCCAGCTCGCGCAGCCGCGAGTTCGCCGCCACCCCTCCCCCGATCATCAGATGATCGACCCCGCGAACCCGACAGGCGTCAACCGCCTTGCGGACCAGCACGTCAGCGACGGCCTCCTGGAACGACGCCGCCACATCCGCCACGGGAACCTCCAACCCGTCGAGCCGCCTTTGCTCCACCCATCGCGCGACGGCGGTCTTCAGTCCGCTGAAGGAGAAGTCGAACCTGTGCCTCTGGAGGTCACGGGGCGAAGTCAGCCCGCGCGGGAATCGGATAGCCGCCGCGTCCCCGGCACTTGCGGCGGCATCGACCGGCGGGCCGCCAGGGAACGGCATTCCGAGCAGCCGCCCGACCTTGTCGAAGGCCTCGCCGGCCGCGTCGTCGATCGTCGCCCCGAGCGGCTCGATCTGGGAGCTGATGTCCTCGGCCAAGACCAGCGAGCTGTGGCCGCCCGAAACCAGCAACGCGATCACGGGCTCAGGCAGCGGACCGTGCTCCAGCATGTCCACCGCCACATGGGCGGCCAGGTGATTGACCCCGTACACCGGGCGCCCCAGCGCCGCTCCAAGCGCCTTGGCCGAAGCCACTCCAACGAGCAACGCCCCGACCAGGCCCGGCCCAGCGGTTACCGCTATCGCGTCGATGTCGGCGGGAACCACCTGCGCCCGAGCGCACGCCCGCTCCAGCGTAGGCACGAGGGCCTCCAGGTGCGCCCGGCTCGCGACCTCCGGCACGACACCGCCGAACCGCGCGTGCTCCTCGGAGCTGCTGGCGATGGCCTCGCCCAGCAGCCGCTCACCAGCCACGAGTCCGATCCCGGTCTCGTCGCACGAGGTCTCGATCCCCAGCACGAGCGGTTCACTCATCGCGACCCCCGTCGCCCGCGCCGCAGGCGGGGATCCGTAGCCGCATGACAACCGCGTCGGTGCCGTCGACGTAGTAGCGACGCCGACGGCCGGTCTCGACGAATCCGGACGACTGATACAGCCCTCGCGCGACGTCGTTGTCGGCTCGCACTTCCAGCAGGACCCTCATGCAACCGACCTCGGTGGCGTGGTCGACAGCGGCGTCCAGGAGCGCCCGGCCCAAGCCCTGGCCCTGGCTTGACCGGTCCACAGCGATGGTCTGCACGTCCGCGTCCGGCGGCGACAGGAACAGACCGACGTAGCCGACAAGCCGCCCGCCCGATTCGGCGCCCGCATACCAGCGTGTCTCCGGCACGCGCGCCAGCTCGTCCTCGATCTGCTCCGCGGTCCACGCCTCACCGCCGAACAGGTCCTTCTCCATGGCGGCGACGTCGGGTACGTCATCACCCGTCAGCGGCCGGACCATCACGAGCCCCCCGGAAGAGCTGACTTCGCACCCGCCGACGCTGTAACGTCCGGGCTGCGCAGGTAGATCGGCACCGGCGGCTCCCCCCGGCCCAACGCGACGAGCTGCGCGGCGAACCGTCCGAGCGCCCCAGGGTCTATCCTCACCGATCCACGCTCGCCGGACGCGACCCCGTCGAGCAACCCCGTGTCTCCGTACACCGGAACACCCGCACCAATCTCCGCACGCACTTCGTCGGCCTTGCCGACATCGGGGCCGCTGATCCGACGCCCGTCGGCATAGCGCGCCCAGAACAGCTCCCGGCGCCGCGCGTCCACTACGACAGCGCAACCCCCGAGCCCTCCGTCGAACTGGTCAGCCAGAACGTCCAGCGAACAGAACCCCAAGACCGGCAGGTCCAGAGCCCAGCCGATGCTCGACGCGGCGGCCAAGCCGACCCGCAGGCCGGTGTACAGCCCCGGTCCACGCCCGACGACGACGTGAGTGAACCTTCGGGTCCTGCCTGACATGGCCTCGGCCAGCAACGGCCCGAGTTCCTCGCCATGGGCGCGAACCCGCGTACCGGATCCGGCGAACACGACCTCGGAGCCGTCATGAACTGCTACCGCAGCGAGAGACCCCGAGGTGTCGATGGCGAGTATCACGGGCGCTCCGCTCCGGCCGCACCCAGCGCGGAAGACAGTTCATGCAGCGCGGCCGGGGTCCACCGTTCGCCGTGCCCGCTGACCGCGACGCGGCGCACGTCACCGGACTCCCCCTCGGGTCGGTCGATCGCGACCTGAAGCCAGGAATCCGCCACCGCCTCGATAACCGGTCCGCCCCATTCGATGACCGTGATCACGTCGGCGATGTCCAGGTCCAGGTCGTCGAAGGCAACCGGATCGGACACCCGGTAAGCGTCGCAGTGCAACAGGTCAACCGACGGCCCGGGGTGGAGGCGCGCGAGCACGAAAGTCGGGCTCGCGATTCCCCGCTCGATGCCCAATCCCTCGCCGATCCCACGCGTCAGCGTCGTCTTGCCAGCGCCAAGCGGACCATCCAGGCAGACCACGTCGCCCGCTCCCAGCGACCGTGACAACGCGCGGCCAAGCTCAACCATCTCCCCGGCACTACCAACCGCCAATTCGAACGACCCGGTAGCCTCGGCGTTCACTGTTCCGCTCGCCGCTCGGCGCGCACGAGCGAAATCAGCTCGCGCAGGTGCATGTTCACCTCGGCGTACCGCTCGGTGATGATCATGTGGCCGGTTTGCGGGAGGATGACAAGCTCGGCGCCGGGCACGTTGCGGACGATTTCGTGGCTGTGCCCGTGAGGTGTTAGCAGGTCCGAATCGCCAACCATGACCAGGGTCTCCACGCCCTGCAGGGCCGAGAGGGCCTCGTACTTGTCGTGCTCATCGAAGCCGGGGATGAACTCCGCGATCACGTCGATCGGTGTGCCGATGAGCATGTCCGCGATGAACCGGGTCTGCGACCGCGACGGCTCCCCGCCGAAGCAGTAGAGCTTCGTCAGCAGGTACGTCAGGTCGCTGGCCCGCGCCCTATTCCGATCAATGAATTCCTTGCGCGCCGACATGATCGACGCCAGGTGTGCCGTGCGCTGGTGGACCATCTCCGCTGCGGGCGCGGGCAGCCCAAGCGGCACTTCCCTCATCCGTCCGGGACTGGTCGATATCAGCGCGACGCCCAGGACCTTCGTTCCGAACAGCTCGGGCGCCTGGCCCGCCAGCGCCATGATCGTCATGCCGCCCATGGAGTGACCAACCAGAATCACTGGGCCGTCTGGCGCGAACCGCTCAAGGATCAAGCGCAGATCGTGTCCGAGCTGATCGATGTTGTGCGTCTCGGCCGCCGCCCGGCCGCTGCGCCCGTGTGAGCGATGGTCCCAGAAAACGAGCCTGGCCACCGACCTGAGGTCTCGGCGCTGGTAGTGCCAGGAGTCCAGGTTCAGCGCGAAACCGTGCGAGAACACGACAGTCAGTGCGTCGATCGGGCGATCCGGCTCGTCGACTTCCACATGGAGCTCGGTGCCGTCCCCGGCTTCGAGCACGTGCCTCTGCCCGCGCAATCCGCCGAAGTCCTCGCCTCGATAGGGGTCGTAGCGGAATGCGCGACCCACGACGGTCTTCTCCAGCATCGCCCCAGCAGCGGCGCCCGCGACGGCCATGCCCGCCGCGACCAGGCCCTTGACCATCCCGCTTCGCCGCCCGCCGCGCCGGTTGCTCATCTGGAGCCCTCGCGGTAGCGCCGGGGGATGCGGCTGCCCAGCCTGGTGACGATCTCGTAGTTGATCGTGCCGCAGGCTTCGGCCCAATCGTCCGCGGTCGGCGCTTCGTCCGCCCCAGGGCCGAACAGCGACACTTGGTCTCCGGCCGCAACGGGCAGGTCCCCAACGTCGAGTACAACCTGGTCCATCGCCACCGCGCCAGCCACTGTGAACCTTCGACCGTTCAGCGCCACCGGCAGCACGCCCGACCCAGCGCGCGGAACCCCGTCGGCGTATCCGACCGGGACCAGAGCCAGCCGTGTCGGGCCAGATGTGTGGTACAGATGGCCGTAGGAGATTCCCTGGCCGGCCGGGACTTCCTTCACTAGTGCCACGGCGGCCGTGACGCTCATGACCGGCTCAAGGCCTAGCTCCGGACCGGTTCCCAGCTGCCCCGGCCCGGGGCTAAGCCCGTAGATCCCGATGCCGCAGCGCACCAGATCGAAATGCGTGGCAGGCGCGCACAGCACCCCACCGGTGTTCGCCAGATGCCGCAGTTCCGGCTTGACGCCAAGTTCTGCCGCGACGTCCAGGGCCTCGGCGAACGTCGCTACCTGATCCGCGGTTACTGGCGATCCGGGGGTCTCACCGCACGCAAGATGACTCCAGATCCCAACGACCTCGATCCGCCCCGCCTCCCGCGACCTGACCGCGGCGGCCACCAGGTCCGGCCAGTCGGGCATAGCGCAACCGTTTCGGCCAAGGCCCGTGTCGACCTTCAGGTGGACGCGCGCCCGCTTGAGCTCCCCAGCGCCGGCGCGCGCGACCTGATCGAGCATGCCGGTAGATGACACGCCAAGCTCCACATCGGTCGCGACGCAAGGCCGCAAGTCCTCCGACGGCGGGTAGAGCCAAGCCATCAGGCGCCCCCGGTCACCAACCGCTCGCAGATGCCAAGCCTCCGAAGGCAGAGCCACCCCCAGGAACTCCGCCCCCGCATCCCGAGCCGTCCGCGCAACGGGGATCATCCCGTGCCCGTACCCATCAGCTTTCACAACGGCCATGAACGCCGCGCCGCCAGCTTTGGCCCGCAGCAGCCCGATATTCCGGGCGAGTGCGCCCAGATCGATCCACGCCGCTGCCCGTTCCACATAGCCATTCTCGCCACTAGAAGCGGCGCGCGCACGGAACTCAGCGGTTGCGGTCTGTGTTTCGCAGTTGTGCGACCGTGTCTGGCACCGCCTGGACCAAGTCCCAGGCCGTCAGTGGCCTTCCGCTCGCCACAGCAAGCCGCGCCGCCAGCCCGTGCAGATACACCGCTGCGGCGACCTGTCTGAGCGGATCACTTGGAAGGTGGTGATCCCTCGCGAGAATGCCAGCGATCAGGCCCGACAGGACGTCGCCGGTACCGGCGGTCGCCAAGTCTGGTGGCCCGACTGGGTCCACGTAGACAGCCCCAGTCGGACCAGCGATCACGGTCCCCGCGCCCTTCAGGAGCACGATCGCGCCCAGCGCCGCCGCCGCCTGCTTGGCCGCTTCGACGCGGCTGGCCGACAGATCGAAACCGAGCCGGGCGAACTCGCCCTCGTGCGGTGTCAGCACTGTGGGCACCGGCCTATCCGAGATCCTGCGCCGCAAATCCTCCCGCCGGGCGACAATCGTGAGCGCGTCCGCGTCTATGACAACAGGCAGGTCGGAGTACAACAGAGACTCGACCAGCTCCGCGGTTTCCGGCCCTGTCCCGGCACCGGGTCCAATCGCCCAGGCAGACACCCGCGAGTCGGCGCCCGGCGGCTCGGACCCCCTGATCGCGACCACGTCGGGAAACCGTGAGATGACCGCGTCGGCGACGCCATCGCCCCGATCGAACACCCGCACCATGCCTACACCGGAGTGGCGGGCGCCCCCGACGACCAAGTGGCAGGCGCCGGGGTACTGCGACGACCCGGCCACTATCCCAGCGACGCCGTGGGTGTACTTGTGGTCCTCCTCGCGCGGCGCAGCGACGTATGGCGTCACATCACCGTGTTCCAACAGGCGAACGCTGGGCAACGAGGCGAGCTGTCGCTGAATGCCGATGTCAGCGACCTCGACCATGCCCGCCCGTTCGCGTCCGGGCGGCAGGACAAGGCCCGGCTTCAGGCACCCGAAGGTCACTGTGACGTCGGCGGTGAACACCGCGTCGCGATCCGCGACAGCCCCGGTATCCGGATCGACACCGCTTGGGATGTCCACGGCTACACGCAGAGCGTTGGAGGCGGCGGCTGCCCGGGCCAGAGTCGCCGCGGGTTCCCGCAGTGCCCCCCGCCCTCCGATCCCGACGATGCCGTCAAGGATCACGTCAGCCGCTCTGACCAGTGACGTGGCAGCGGCGACTTCACCTTCCGAGCCAGCTCCCCGGATCCGCCCGCCCTGCCTTGCCAACGCCCGAGCGGCAGCGGGATGGATCTCGTCACTCAGGGCGATAGCGTTGACGACCACGCCCCTGCGGGCAAGCAAAGCCCCACAGAACAACGCGTCTCCGCCGTTGTTGCCCGAACCGACGATCAGTACGACTCGGGAGCCGGCTACGGCACCCCGGTTCTCCCTCAGTATCGAGAAAACCGTGCGCTGCAACGCGCGCGCGGCCCGCTGCATGAGCGTGTCAGCTGAAACCAGCTTGATCGTCTCGGACTCGGCGACCCGGACCGACTCCACGTCGTAGGCGCGTCTCACGGGAGAAACCTACGCGGATTCACGGATGGCTCGAGGAGTTTCGACTCCCTCCAGGGAAACGATTCCTTCGGCTATCACGTAGGCGACCGCAACATCTGCCTCGGTAGCCAGCGACAAGTGCCACGAGCGTGCCCCCAGATCCCTCGCGGCCGCCAGGACTCCACCTCGCAGGCTCAGATATGGGCGGCCGTCCGGCTCACTCATCACCTCGCAGTCGTGCCATCTCAATCCTGACGGCACGCCCAGTGCCTTCGCCAGCGCCTGCTTCGCCGCATAGCGGGCAGCGAGTGATGTGGAGCTACGTGGGCCTCCGCCCTCATCAATCCTCTCCTTGGCCGTGAACAGCATCTCGGCGAATCCCGGAGCGCGATGGATCGTGGCGTCGAACATCGGGATGTTGACCACATCCACACCAATGCCCACAATCACGGATCAAGCGTCGCACGGCGAACCCCTGGAACGCTCAACGAACCAGGGGTCAACTACTCCACGGTCACGGACTTCGCGAGGTTGCGCGGCTGGTCTACGTCGTGGCCTTTCGCTGTAGCCATCTCGCACGCGAACACCTGCAGCGGAACGGTGGCGACAAGTGGCTGCATCAGGGTCGGACAGGGAGGCACGCGTATCAGGTGCTCGGCGTACGGCACGACGCTCTCGTCTCCCTCCTCGGCTACGACTATGGTCATCGCTCCCCGGGCGCGGACCTCCTGGATGTTGGAGACGATCTTGTCGTGGAGAACCGAGCGCCCCTCCGGCGACGGAACTACAACGACGACCGGCACACCGTCCTCGATCAGGGCGATAGGGCCATGCTTAAGCTCCCCGGCCGCGAAACCCTCAGCGTGCATGTAGGCCAGTTCCTTCAGCTTCAGCGCACCTTCAAGCGCGACCGGGAACCCGACGTGGCGCCCGATGAACAGCACTGATCCGGCGTCAGCCAGAGCCCTAGCCAAGTCTCTGACTCCCTCTACGGTGTCCAGCACGAGGTCCACCTTGCTCGGCATAGCCTCCAGCTCACGCAGAATCGCGCGCACCTCGTCGCCGTACATGTTTCCCCGCACCTGGGCGAGATACAGCCCGACCAGGTACGCCGCGACGATCTGCGTAAGAAACGCCTTTGTGGAAGCGACCGCGATTTCCGGACCAGCGCGCGTGTACAACACCGCGTCACTTTCACGCGGGATCGTCGATCCGACTGTGTTGCAGATCGCCATGACCCTGGCGCCCTGCTCCCGGGCGTAGCGAAGCGCCATGAGCGTGTCCATGGTCTCGCCGGATTGCGAGATGGCGATCACCAGCGTTTCGGGTCCGACTATGGGATCGCGGTAGCGGAACTCGCTGGCCAATTCGACCTCGCACGAGATCCTCGTCCAGTGCTCGATCGCGTACTTGGCCACCATGCCCGCGTGATACGCGGTGCCGCAAGCGACGACGATGATCTTGGTTACCTGCCGGAGTTCGGCGTCAGGAATACGCATGTCGTCCAGGGCGAGCCTGCCGTCGTGGGTAACCCTGCCACGCAGTGTGTCCGCGACCGCTCTGGGCTGCTCGGATATCTCCTTGAGCATGAACAGGTCGAAGCCGCCCTTCTCGGCGGCCGAGGCGTCCCAGTCGACCGTGAACGGAGTGGCTTCGGCGGGGACGCCATCGAAGTCCGTGACCGTGACCTTCGTCCCGGTGACCTCGACGACCTGGTCCTGTCCCAGTTCGATCGCTTCACGGGTGTACTCGATGAACGCGGCGACGTCTGATGCCAGGAACGCCTCGCCGTCACCGACCCCGACAACCAGCGGCGAGTTACGGCGCGCGCCCACGACCAGCCCCGGGCGCTGGGCGTCGACAGCCACCAACGTGAAGGCACCAGATAACCGGCGGGCGACGCGGCGCAAGGCCTCTGCCAGGTCTCCGTCGGCTTGGGCCATCATCGCCGCGACCATGTGCGCGGCGACTTCGCTGTCGGTCTCCGAACTCAGCTCCACTCCGTCGCCACTGAGTTCAGCGCGCAGCTCGGCGAAATTCTCGATGATGCCGTTGTGGATGATCGCTATCCGGCCGTCACTTGATACGTGCGGGTGGGCGTTGGTATCAGTCGGGCCGCCGTGAGTCGCCCAGCGCGTGTGCCCGATTCCAGTGCCCGAGGCAGGTGGCGTCTCCGCAGCGAGAGCGTCGATCAGGTTGGCGATCTTCCCCGCCCGCTTGCGGCTCCACAGCTCGCCGTCGGCCACGAGAGCCACGCCAGCGGAGTCGTACCCTCGGTATTCCAGCCTCTTCAGCCCAGCGAGGACCACTTCGAGCGCGTCTCTATGTCCCGCGTAACCGACGATCCCGCACATGGACGTCAGCCTATGCGCTCCCACTCCGGTCCGGGCTCAACCCCGCTGTGGACGCGCGGCTCAACCCTGCCGTGGACGCGCGGCTCAACCCTGCCGTGGACGCGCGGCTCAACCCTGCCGCGGACGCGCGGCTCAACCCTGCCGTGGACGCGCGGGGAGCGACAGCTCATCGCGAATCACTGCCGCGAGTCCCTCCGCCACTTCGCGGGCCTCATCCTGGCTCGGGGCTTCAACCATCACGCGCACCAGTGGCTCTGTCCCCGACGGGCGCAGCAAGACGCGACCAGAGGTACCCAGCTTCGTCTCGGCCTCGGTCAACGCCGCCGCCACAGTCTCGGACCTGTCAACCGCTGCCTTGTCCACGTCCTTGACGTTGACGAGGACCTGCGGCAGCCGCGTCATAGCGGCAGCGAGCTCGCCGAGAGGGACCCCTTGAGCCGCGACTTCGCTAAGCAGCTGGATCGCGGTCAATGTCCCATCACCGGTGGCGCAGTAATCGAGCATGACAACATGCCCGCTCTGTTCGCCGCCCAGGTTGTACCCGCCAGCCAGCATCTCCTCCAGCACGTACCGGTCACCCACTGACGTCTGCTTGACCTCGATGCCGCTGGAGCGCATCGCATTCAGGAACCCAAGATTCGACATCACCGTGGCCACTACGGAGTTCTTGGCCAGACGACCCTGGGAGTGCCAGGCCTTGGCGAGGATCGCCATGATCTGGTCGCCATCGACGATCTGGCCCGTCGCGTCAACCGCCAGGCACCTGTCCGCGTCGCCGTCGTGCGCGATCCCCGCGTCAGCGCCCCCTGCCACAACCGCGCGGCACAGATCGGACATGTGAGTCGACCCGCAAGCCTCATTGATGTTGTAGCCGTCAGGCGCGGTGTGAAGCTCGGTGACTTTGGCACCGAGCTTGCGCAAGGACGCCGGTGATATCTGCGACGCGGCGCCGTTCGCGGTATCTACAACGACCCGCAGACCGCTCAAGTCGTGCCGGGACGTCCCCACAAGATGGTCGATGTAGCGCTCGGCCGCGTCCGTGTCCGCTCTAACCCGACCCACACCGCTGCCCGTGGGACCCTCATGAGGGATCTGAGCAAGCAACCCCTCGATCCGGTCCTCAACGTCGTCAGGCAGTTTGCGTCCATCCGCGCCGAAGAACTTGATTCCGTTGTCGGGCATGGGGTTGTGCGAGGCAGATAGAACGACGCCGAAGTCGGCTCCAGAATCGGTTGTCAGGAAAGAGACCGCGGGAGTCGGTATCACGCCCGCGTCCCAGACATCTACACCCGAACCGGCAAGCCCCGCGATGACCGCCGCCGACAGAAATTCTCCGCTCGCCCTGGGGTCGCGGCCCACTACAGCCAAAGGCCGCCGCGCGTCCGCGCCAGTCCCGGGGTCCGCTAGCACACGAGCTGCCGCCTCCGCCAGGGATAGGGCTGACTGCGCGGTCAGGTCCCGGTTGGCCAGTCCACGCACACCATCGGTGCCAAAGAGCCGGGCCATGCCAAATCAGCGCTTGGAGTACTGGGGGGCCTTCCGGGCCTTCTTGAGCCCGTACTTCTTGCGCTCCTTGACGCGCGGGTCGCGAGTCAAGAAGCCAGCCTTCTTCAGCGGTGGACGGTACTCGTCCTCCGCGATCTCGTTTAGGCAGCGAGCGATCCCCATTCGCAATGCGCCAGCCTGCCCCGAGATCCCGCCTCCGTGGATCCTGGCGTTCACATCGAACGCGTCCATCGCATCGATGACTTCGAATGGCCCGCAAACCAGCTGCTGATGAACCTTGTTGGGGAAGTACTCCTGAAGAGTCTTGCCGTTGACCAACCACTTGCCGCTTCCGGCGACGATGCGGACTCTGGCCACAGCCTCCTTCCGGCGACCCGTTCCAGCGCTGTCCCCAGTGATCACGGCACGGCGCGCGGTCGCTGGCTGCTTGGTTTCCTCGGATGCTTCGGCGGAAGCCTCGGTCGATGTCGCTTCGGGAGCCTCGGTCGATGTTGCTTCGGCGGGGGCCTCGGTCGATGTTGCTTCGGGGGCCTCGGTCGTTGCCTCGGGAGCCTCGGCGGATGCCTCTTCAGGAGCCTCGGTCGTCACTGGATGGTTCCTTTCCGGTCTGGTGTCACTGGGCGACCTGAGAGAACTCGTAGCTCTCCGGCTGCTGCGCCGAGTGCGGATGATCAGGGCCCGCGTAAACCTTGAGCTTCTTGCCCTGTGCGCGCCCCAGCGAGTTGTGCGGCAGCATTCCTTTGACCGCTTTCTCGACGAGCCGACGCGGGTCCTTCTCTCGAAGCTCGCCGTAGGTCCGCCCGGACAGTCCGCCCGGGTATCCAGAGTGCCGGAAGTCCAACTTCTGCTCGGCCTTCGCCCCGGTCAGCGCGACCTTGTTGGCGTTGACGACGATCACGAAGTCCCCTGTGTCCACGTGCGGCGCGAACACCGGCTTGTGCTTCCCGCGCAGCAGTTGTGCCGCGTGGCTGGCCAGGCGGCCCAGGACGACGTCTGTCGCATCGATGATGTGCCACTTGCGCTCGGTCTCACCCGGCTTGGGCCAGTAGGTGCGCACACTCTCTCCAAAGTCAGGTATTGCTAGCGGCTTCCGCGAGGGTCTCGCACCGCATTCGCCGCGCTGGAAGCCCAGATCGACACCCGAAGCTTACCCGCGCCCCTCCGCGTGGGTCAAAATGCCCCCGGAGGGCGATCCTAGCTCGGCCGCTGAGAGGCGCCCACTCAGCGCCGAACCTGTCAGTGGTACGTGATTTCCTTGATCGCCGTGTTGATCCGGGTTCCCTTGGTCCCGGCGATGATCTCCGGCAGGTCACCCAGTGCGCCGATGACAGCGCTCTTGCCGGGGCAGTTGCGCGCGAACGCCGAGGCAGCCTCAACCTTCGGGCCCATCGAGCCCGCCGGGAACTGGAACGCGTCGATGTCATCCGGGGATGAGGCCTTGATCGCCTTCTGTTGCGGCATCCCCCAATCGACGTAGACGCCATCGGCGTCAGTGGCGATCACGAGCAGGTCCGCCTCGAGATCCTGAGCCAGCACTGCCGAGGAACGGTCCTTGTCGATCACCGCCTCGACCCCAACCAGGGTTCGCGGGTTCTGGTCCGTCGGACTGCTCAGTTGCTCATCGGGCAGATACATCGTGGGAATGCCACCGCCACCTGTGCATACCACCACGGCCCCGAAGTCCAGCAGACACTTGATCGCCGAGATCTCGAAGATGTGCTTTGGTACCGGGGACGGCACGACCCGGCGCCACATGTCGCCGTCTTGTTTCACGACCCAACCCTTCTCGGAGGCCAGCCTCTTGGCATCCGCTTCGGGGTACACCGGGCCCACGAACTTGGTGGGGTTCTTCATGGCTGGATCGTCGGGATCTACTTCGGTCATAGTCAGGATCGTGGCGATGGGCTTCTCGTACGGGAGCAGGTTGCCGAGTTCTTGTTCGATGAAGTACCCGATCATCCCCTCCGTCTGCGCCCCGAGCACGTCGAACGGGTACGAGGAGGTCTCGTCGTACGAGGAGGCCTGCAGGGACAACAGACCAACCTGGGGGCCGTTCCCGTGCGAGATGACGAGCTGATCCGTCATGGCCACGGGCGCCAACGCTTCACAGGCGATCATCACGTTCTCTCGCTGGTTCTCGACCGTCATGGCCTCGCCGCGCTTCTGCAGGGCGTTGCCGCCGAGGGCCGCTACAACTCGCATGCTTCCTCCCGAAGTGCTTGGAATCCCTTGCCGGGACCGGAATCTCTTGCCGGCAGCCTGACACTTCTCGACGCCCGTTGCTCGCCGGAGCTTGGCTCGCTCAACCCGTTCTCACGGCCAGCATCCAGTGCGGCGTGATCTTGTTGCGAAACCGGCCAAATGTGGCCGCTTCGCGCATCTGAAGTGGCCAAATTCGCAACAAGATCACTAGGCCGGTCCGTCTGGGGCATGCAGCTTGGTCCGCGCCGCCCTCGCGGAAACGGCCGTTCCCGACAAAGGCACCCGTTTCGGAAGGAAACGACCGTTGCAACGGTCGCGTCTGTACCTCAATGGTCGCGTTTGTAGAAACGGCCGTTTCCGCGAGGGGGAGGGAGGGATGGGCTAGTGGACAGGTCCGCGAACGCGACGCGTCGCCGCGGCTCGCTCGCCCAGCAGCGCATCCGGAGGATAGGTAACGTGCTCCAGAACCAAACCGTGAGCCGGGGCAACGGTCACCGCGGGGTCTCGCACGCCGCCTGCCAGAACCCGCCCAGGCCACGCGGCGTCGCGCCGGTGCTCGCCAACTGCCAGGAGCGCGCCGACGATCGCGCGCACCATTGAGTGACAGAACGCGTCTGACTCGATAGTCACTACCGCGAGCTGACTCCCATCCCGCTCGCATTCCAGCCTCAGCACCCGCCGCACCGTTGAGGCACCAGCCCTCGCGCGGCAGAACGCGGCGAAGTCATGCTCACCGATCAACGACCGGGCAGCCATGGACATCTGGGCCAGATCCAAAGGCCGCTTCCGGTGGACTACGAAACCCCGCAGGATCGGATCCAGCCCCTGAGGATCATCGCTGACACGGTACGCGTAGGCCCGCGACAAGGCCGAGAAACGCGCGTCGAACCCCGCGGGCGCCTCGGCCACCCGGCGAACGCGAACATCGGCGTCCAGGAACGCATTGATGTGACCGACCAGCCTTGGTCCGCCCCGAGCTTCCCATGCCGCCTTTGGCAGATCCACGTGAGCGACTTGCCCGCGAGCATGGACTCCCGCATCGGTCCTGCCCGCGCATACCGTCGAGACCGCGGGCAGGGCGATCTCGCGACGGAATGACTCGGCGAGGGCGGACTCCAACACTCCTTGTACTGTGCGTTGACCCGGCTGACGGGCCCAACCAGCGAATCGTTCGCCGTCGTATGCCATGTCCAGGCGAACCCGGACCGTGGGGCCATCGACCTGCATGGTCGTCGAGCCAGAACCGCGGATCACGGTCCCCCATCCCTTGTGCCTCTACGCCCAGGTGGCGGCTACCGCTCCGATTCCTCCGGCGCGATGTCGTCCGCTCCCGAGTCGTCCACCGTCTCGTCTTCGCCCGCATCGGCGGCATCGCCGTCTTCGGCTACCGCGACTGCTTCGGCGGCCTCTTCTGGCTCACTTGCCGCAGGAGCCTTCGCCGCGCGCTTGGTCGCCGCAGTCGCCTCGGCCACCACTTGCTCCGCCAAGGGCTCCACCAGTTCGATTACCGCCATCGGCGCGTTGTCGCCCTTGCGCGGGCCGATCTTCACGATGCGGGTATATCCACCCTGGCGTCCGGCGTACCCAGGCGCGATGCTGGTGAACAGCTCGTGCACGACCGTCTTGTCGTGGATCACGGCAAGGACCCGGCGACGGGCGTGCAGGTCGCCCCGCTTCGCTGTCGTGACCAGGCGTTCCGCGAACGGACGTAGGCGACGCGCCTTCGCCTCGGTCGTTGTGATCTTGCCGTGCTCAAACAGCGCCGTCGCCAGATTGGCGAGCATGAGCCGCTGGTGGGCGGGGCTGCCGCCCAGCCGGGTCCCCTTGGTCGGCGTTGGCATTTCGACTCCTGTCAGATGACTCAACCTGCGCTTGCGAGGCTCGGCGGTCTACCCCGCTTCCCCTCAGAACTGCTCTGTCTCCACGAACCCGCCGTCGTCATCGCCGTAGTAGACGACCTGGCTCGGATCGAACCCTGGAGGACTGTCCTTCAATGACAGGCCGAGTTCGTACAGCCTGACCTTGACCTCGTCTATCGACTTGCTGCCGAAGTTGCGGATGTCCAACAGGTCCGCCTCGGAACGCAGGATCAACTCGCCCACCGTGGCGATTCCCTCCCGCTTGAGGCAGTTGTGCGACCGCACTGATAACGCCAGCGCATCGATCGACATGCTCATCTGCTCACTGACTTGCTCCTCGTCCGGCGACGGGCCCAAGTCGAGGCCCTCGGCGTCCACGTTCAGCTCGCGGGCTAGCCCGAACAACTCCACCAGGGTCCTACCCGCCGAGGCGACCGCGTCGCGCGGCAGGATCGACTGCTTCGTGGTGACGTCGAGGATAAGCCGGTCGTAGTCGGTGCGCTGCTCAACCCGCGTCGCCTCAACCTTGTAGGTCACCTTCAGCACGGGCGAGTAGATCGAGTCGACCGGGATGCTCCCAAGATCCGTTCCGGCGTCGCGAGCCGGGGCTTGCGCTGACACGTATCCGCGTCCCTGCTCGACCGTCAGCTCCACCTCTAGCTGGCCGCGCTCGTCCAATGTGGCCAGTACAAGGTCGGGGTTGTGCACCTCGACGCCAGCGGGCAGTTGGATGTCCGCGCCCGTGACCACGCACGGCCCGGTCCGGCTCAGGTAGGCCGTAGCCGGTTCGTCGGTGTCACTTGAAACGACCAGAGACTTGACGTTGAGGATGATCTCGGTGACGTCCTCCTTCACGCCCTCAATGGTCGTGAACTCGTGCATCACGCCCTCGATCTTGATGCGTGTCACCGCCGCGCCGGGGATACTGGACAGCAAAGTCCTGCGCAGAGAGTTCCCGAGCGTGTAACCGAATCCTGGTTCGAGTGGCTCCAATACGAAGCTCGAGCGGTATTCGCTGACGGGCTCCTCGTGCAGGACCGGCCGCTTAGTGATCAGCACAGATGTTTCCTTTCCACGACGCCCGCCATATGACGCCGAGATCTCGTTTGACCGCGAGAGTGACCGCAGCCACGCTCACTTGGAATAAAGCTCAACAATCAACTGCTCTTGGACTTCCGTGTCGATCGCCGCACGCTCAGGGAGTGAATGGACCAGTATCCGCAACTGCGTCGGAATGGCCTCCAGCCACGCGGGTGGCTGCTTCAGCCCAGCGTCGTTGATCGCCGCGAGGAACGGTGTCAGTTCTCGCGAGGATGACTTCACTTCGATGATGTCGTTCGGAGAAACACGGTAGGACGGGATGTCAACCTTGCGGCCATTCACCGTGAAGTGCCCGTGGCACACCAGCTGCCTGGCCATGTCCCTAGAGGAGGCGAAGCCCGCACGGCAAACCACGTTGTCCAACCGGCTCTCCAGGATTACCAGGAGGTTCTCACCGGTCTTGCCGGACTTGCGGCTCGCCTCTGCGAAGTATCCGCGGAACTGCTTCTCCAATACCCCGTAGATCCGCGCGCACTTCTGCTTCTCCCGCATCTGCAGCAAGTACTCGCTCTCCTTGGTCCGCCGCGCCTGGCCGTGCATGCCGGGCGGGTAGGCCTTGCGCTTGTCCAAAGGACAGTTGTGCGACTGGCACTTCGAGCCCTTCAGGAACAGCTTCATCTTCTCCCGGCGGCAACGTCTGCAATCCGGGCCTGTGTATCGCGCCATGCTTCTAGCTCTCCTGTCAGACGCGTCGGCGTTTGGGGGGGCGGCAGCCGTTGTGGGCGACTGGGGTGACGTCCGAAATGGACCCGACCTCAAGGCCGGTCGCCTGCAACGACCGGATCGCGGTCTCGCGACCGGAGCCGGGGCCACGGACAAACACGTCTACCTTGCGCATTCCGTGATCCATGGCGCGACGCGCCGCGGCCTCAGCCGCCATCTGCGCGGCGAACGGCGTCGACTTGCGACTGCCTTTGAACCCGACTTGACCCGCGCTGGACCACGCGATGACGGCGCCATTGGGGTCGCTGATCGTGATGATTGTGTTGTTGAACGTGCTCTTTATATGGGCGTGCCCATGAGCGATGTTCTTCTTTTCCTTGCGGCGCACTTTCTTGGCGCCCGCGCCCTTTGGTGGCATTAGCGGCGTTCACTCCTACAGGTGGTCATCTGGCCTTCTTCTTCCCGGCAACCGTCTTGCGCGGACCCTTGCGGGTGCGTGCGTTCGTGTGGGTCCTCTGACCTCGCACAGGTAGTCCCCGCCGATGCCTGATGCCCTGGTAGGACCCGACTTCGACCTTCCGGCGGATATCTGCTTGAACTTCGCGGCGCAGATCTCCTTCGATCTTGTAGTTCGCCTGGATCCAGTCACGAAGTTTGACGAGGTCCTCATCACCCAGATCGTGCACACGCAGATCCGGGTTGACCTCCGTGGCGGCCAGGGTTTCCTTGGCGCGCGTCCGGCCCATTCCATAGATATAGGTGAGAGCGACCTCGATCCGCTTGTCGCGGGGCAGGTCAACACCAACGAGTCGTGCCATCGGGCGCCGTCCTCTTCCTTGGGTCTGTGGCAGGTCGTCCGCGGTACCGATCCCGCCGCCCGGCGGGTTCCCGGCCTGTCATCCGGGAGTGTCGTCCTGAGCTCGGCACGAGCCAGATCAGGGGACGGGTACCGCTTTTCGCGTCAGCTAGCCCTGACGCTGTTTGTGCCGCGCGTTGCTGCAAATGACCATCACACGCCCTTTGCGGCGTATGACGCGACACTTGTCGCACATCGGCTTCACGCTCGGTTTCACCTTCATGCTGCAAGAACTCCGGCCCTGTCCTACTTGTACCGATAGATGATTCGGCCCCTTGTGAGGTCGTACGGAGACAGCTCCACAACTACGCGGTCGTCCGGGAGTATTCGGATGTAATGCATCCGCATCTTCCCGCTGATATGCGCAAGAACCTTGTGGCCGTTGTCCAGTTCCACTCGGAACATCGCGTTGGGCAATGACTCGACGACGGTGCCTTCAAGCTCGATCGCACCGTCTTTCTTCGCCATTCCCTCGGCTTTCCTAACCCCGGCTATGCACGTCGTGCGCATGGCCAGCCGGTCGAGTCTACGACACGCCCCCCGGAAGCACCAATCGCGGGTCAGTCGCTCAGCGCCGCCATGATGCGTTTGTTCACGTCCTCGATGCTGCCCATTCCGTCGACCTGGACGAGGATGCCCATCTGGGAGTACATGCGCGTCAACGGCTCAGTCTGCTCCGCGTAGACCTCCATGCGCCGCCGGATGACGTCTTCGGTGTCATCGGGCCGACCTTCGATTTGGGCACGCTTCAACAACCGCTGCACAACTTCCTCGGTGTCAGCGGTGATCTCCAGCGCCCGGTCCAGCTCGTAGCCCTGATCTTGGAGAATCCGGTTCAGCTCCGAAACTTGCGGCGCCGTGCGGGGGTATCCGTCCAACAGGAAGCCGCCCACGGCGTCCGGCTCGCTCAACCGCTGCGCCACCATCGCGTTCGTCACGCTGTCAGGCACATACTCCCCGGCATCCATGTGCTTCTTGGCCTCCACGCCTAGTGGCGTGCCCTGGCCGACGTTGGCCCTGAATATCTCCCCCGTCGAGATGTGCGGGATGGACAGGTGCTTGGCGATCAAGGCCGCTTGCGTACCTTTGCCGGCGCCGGGAGGACCCATGATGACCATTCGCATCAGCGGAGGAACCCTTCGTAGTTACGCTGCTGGAGCTGTGACTGTATCTGCTTCACGGTGTCCAGGCCCACCCCAACCATGATGAGCAGACTGGTCCCGCCGAAGACGAAGTTCTGGCCGACTCCCATGCCTCCGAAGGCCACGACGGGCAAAACCGCCACCAGCCCAAGGTAGAGCGAGCCGGGTGCTGTGAGCCTGCTCAGCACATACGCGAGGTACTTGGCCGTCGGCGCACCTGGGCGGATGCCAGGGATGAACCCGTTGCTCTTGTTCAGGTTCTCCGCGACTTCAGTCGGATTGAATGTGATCGAGACGTAGAAGTAGCAGAAGAAGATGATCAAGAGCAAGAAGCCCAGCAGATACAGCGGCTCAGTCCCGTTCTGGAAGTTTGACAGGAACCACTGGGCTACCTCCCCGTCGCCACCGCTTAGCTGAACTATCAGCAGCGGCACGAACATGATGGATGACGCGAAGATCACAGGGATCACGCCCGCCATGTTCACCTTCAACGGAATGTACGTGGAAGCGCCGCCGAAGAAGCGCCGCCCAACCTGGTTCCGGCCATGCTGGACAGGGATCCTGCGCTGGGCCTGTTCGACGAACACCACCAGCCCGACCACCGCCACCCCTATGACCAGCGTCAGAGCGAACGCCAGCCAGCCGCTCTCAGCCAAGATCTTCAAGAACTGGGATGGCATAACAGAGATGATCGATGTGAAGATCAACAACGACATGCCGTTACCGATCCCCCGGTCAGTGATCAGCTCTCCGAGCCACATGATCACACCGGTACCGGCCGTCATCGTAAGCACCATTACGGCCATCTGCTGCGGCGACTGATGCGGGATGATCTCCTCATTACAGCCCTGGAACAGCTGTCCGGGATTGCGCGCCAGCGCCAGAATGCTGGCCGATTGAAGAACCGCCAACCCCATTGTCAAGTACCGCGTGTACTGGGTGATCGTGGCTTGGCCGGCCTGGCCCTCCTTGCGCAGCTTCTCCAGTCGCGGAATGACCACGGCCATCAACTGCAAGATGATCGAAGCCGTGATGTAAGGCATGATCCCCAGCGCGAAAACGCTGAGCTGGAGCAGCGCTCCGCCGGAGAACAGGTTAACCATCGCGAACAGCGGATTGTCCGCAACCACGTCGACGCATGTCTGGACAGCGCGGTAGTCAATCCCGGGCGTAGGCACGACGGATCCCAGCCGGAAGATCGCGATCAACGCGAGCGCCATCAGCATCTTACGCCGCAGATCCGGGGTCCGGAATGCGGAAGCGAATGCTCCTATGTGCACTCAGTGCCTCCTGATCGTGCCAGCGAATCCCGGATGAGCGTATCAGCGCCCCCCTGCCGCCCGGTCCAGATGGCCGCCCTTCGGCGTGACCGGCCAAGGGCCACCCCTCGTGAGCCCTCCGACCCCGGCTTCGCGGTCAACTGATGCAAATCCTCTGTTGATCAAGCTCCGTAGCGATCTTCCCTTCCTGAGCGATCGCGGATCACCTTGATCAACAGAGGATTCGCATCACAGGGCTGACTATCAAGCGCTGGGGGTGCCGCCTCAAACGACCGTCGCCGAGCCGCCCGCCGCGGTGATCTTCTCAGCAGCCGACTTGGAGAACGCGTTCACCGACACGCTCACCGCTATCGCGATAGCGCCGTTGCCCAGGATCTTCACGGGTCGACCAGCGCGAACAGCGCCCTTGGCTACAAGGTCGTCGACACTGACCTCTCCGCCGTCGGGGAACAACTCAGCCAACCGGTCGACATTCACGGTCTGGTACTCGGTGCGGAACGGGTTCTTGAACCCCCTCAGCTTGGGCAGGCGCATGTGCAACGGCATCTGGCCGCCCTCAAAGGACGCCGGAACCGTTCCGCGGGCCCTTGATCCCTTCATTCCGCGCCCGGAAGTCTTGCCCTTAGAGCCTTCGCCGCGACCCTTGCGGATCGGCTCGGTCCTGGCCCCAGGAGCCGGACGCAGGTGATGTGCCTTCAGCATCAGCTGACCTCCTCGACGTCGACCAAGTGCGAAACGACGTTGACCATGCCCCGGATTTCGGGGCGATCGGGCTGCACGACCGAATCCCCGATGCGCTTAAGCCCTAGGGACCTCAAACTGTCGCGCTGTGCCTTGGTCCCGCCTATCTTCGAACGCTTCTGCGTCACTTTGATGCTCGCCATCATGACGTCCCCGCAGCCATCGCTCGACGCAAGTAGTCAGGCGCCACATCCTCAAGTGGCAGGCCACGACGGGCCGCGACCTGCTCGGGCCGCTCCAGCATCTTCAGAGCGCGAACGGTCGCGTGAACGATGTTGATCGGGTTGTCCGAGCCCAGGGACTTGGTGAGCACATCGGCGATTCCGGCGCACTCGAGCACCGCCCGGACCGGACCTCCGGCGATCACGCCCGTACCGGGCGACGCCGGTCGCAGAAGCACGACCCCGGCAGCCTCTTCGCCCACGATCGGGTGCGGAATCGTTCCTTGGATCCGAGGCACCGGGAAGAAGTTCCTCTTGGCCTCTTCGACACCCTTGGCTATCGCCGAGGGCACCTCCTTGGCCTTGCCGTACCCAACTCCGACTCGACCGTCGCCGTCTCCCACCACGACCAGCGCCGTGAAGCTGAAACGCCGCCCGCCCTTGACTACCTTCGACACGCGATTGATCGCCACCACGCGCTCGAGGAAGGCGTTGCGATCTTCCTTGCCGCCACGATCCCTGCGCTCTCTGCGCTCACCGCCGCTGCGTCGCTGCCCTGCCATCTCGTCCTTCTCTCCTCAGCGGACCAACCACCCGTGGGCAGGGGGTCCTTTAGAACTTGAGTCCACCTTCGCGGGCGCCGTCAGCGAGAGCTGCGACCCGGCCGTGGTACTTGTTGCCTCCGCGGTCGAACACCACGTCACCTATGCCCGCCTCGCGGGCCCGGCTCGCCAGGCGTTCGCCCACCAGGCGGGCGCGCCCTGTCTTGTCCGTGGCAGCGCCACGCACGTCGGCTTCCATCGAAGAAGCCGAAGCCAACGTCCGGCCCGCCAGATCGTCTACTACCTGAGCCACCATGTGGCGACTGGACCGGGTCACAACCAAACGGGGCCTGTCGGGCGTGCCCTGAACCTTCTTGCGCACGCGCGAGTGCCGACGCGAACGGGCGACCCGGAAGCGGCTCCCTGAGCCCAACTTCGCAACGACGGACATGGTCACTTACCTGCCTTCCCGGCCTTGCGCCGGATAACTTCGTCGGAGTACCGCACGCCCTTACCTTTGTAGGGCTCGGGCGGACGCAACTTGCGGATACCAGCGGCAACCTCACCGACCTGCTGCTTGTCGATCCCGCGGATGTGGAACTTGGTTGGTGTTTCGACTTCGAACTTGATTCCTGAAGGAGCCTCGACGTTCACCGGGTGGCTGAACCCCAACGCCATCTCGAGATCAGCTCCCTTGGCGACGACGCGATAGCCCGTACCGACGACCTCGAGGGTCTTGCTGTATCCCTCGGTTACGCCGATGACCATGTTGGCTACGAGCGAACGAGTCAGCCCATGCAGCTGGCGGCTGACGCGCTCGTCGTCGGGTCGCGTGACAGTGACGATCCCCTCGGACTCAGCGACCCTGATGGGCTCCGCCACCACTAGCTCAAGCTGCCCGCCGGGGCCGGTGACACCAACGGCCTGGCCGGAGATCGAGACCTTAACCCCTGCTGGGATTGTGATCGGCTGACGACCGATGCGTGACATCTCGACCCCTCACCAAACGTAGGCGAGAACTTCCCCGCCTACCTTCTGCTTGGCCGCTTGCCGCTGAGTCAGCAGCCCGCTGGACGAGGAGATGATCGCCGTGCCCAGTCCGCCCAGGACCCGCGGCAGCTCGGTGCTGCGCGCGTACACGCGCAGACCGGGCTTCGAAACCCGGCGCAACCCGCCGATCGATCGTTCCCGGTTCGGTCCGTACTTCAGGATCAGCGTCAAGGACTTGCCGGTCTCAGCGTCCTCCACCTTGAAATCCGCGATGTAGCCCTCTTGCCGCAGGATCTCGGCGATCCCAACCTTGATCTTCGATGACGGCATGGAAGTGCTCTCGTGATACGCCGAATTGGCGTTCCTCAGTCGCGTCAGCATGTCCGCGATCGGATCAGTCATTGTCATGGCCGCCTCGGCCTTCCTCGCTGCGGTTTCCACCAAAGACCTACAGCGTCGTTTCCGCTACCCACTACCAACTGCTCTTCGTGACACCCGGAAGTTCGCCCCTGTGAGCCATCTCCCGCAGGCACACCCGGCACAGCCCGAACTTGCGGTACACCGAATGCGGACGGCCGCACCTGGTGCAGCGCGTGTAGCCCCGGACGGCGAACTTGGGCTTCGCGTTCGCCTTGTTGACCAATGCCTTCTTCGCCACGTCAGTTCTCCTTGAACGGGAAGCCCAGCAACCGCAGCAAGGCGCGTCCCTCTTCGTCTGTCCCGGCAGTAGTCACTACCGTGATGTCCATTCCGCGTGTCCGGTCGATCTTGTCGGCGTTGACCTCGTGAAACATGACCTGCTCGGTCAAGCCAAACGTGAAGTTGCCGTGGCCGTCGAACTGCTTCGGCGACAATCCCCGGAAGTCGCGGATCCGAGGAAGAGCGAGGGAAACGAGTCGGTCCAAGAACTCCCACATCCTGTCCCCGCGCAGAGTGACCTTCGCGCCGATCTGCTGACCTTCGCGGAGCTTGAACTGGGCGATCGACTTCGTCGCCCGCGTCACGGCCGGGCGCTGACCAGTGATCGCGGTCAGGTCCCTGATCGCGCCCTCGATCAGCTTCGAGTCACGCGCCGCCTCGCCTACGCCCATGTTCACCGACACCTTGCTGACACGGGGCACCCGCATGACATTGCCGAAGCTGAACTCCTCCATCAGGGCGGGAACGATCTGAGAGTCGTAACGCTCCCGAAGCCTCGGTTTGGTCGTTGTCGCGGTAGTCATCGCAGTTCCTTGCCGGTTCGCTTGCTGTATCGAACGTTCCGCGTGGCGGAGTAGGAGGACCCGTCGGCACGCATCTTGTCGACGACCTCGGGGCGGAATCCCACTCTCGTCGCCAACCCGTCCTCAGGATCGACAACCATGACGTTGGACACGTGGATCGGCGCCTCTCGCGTCTCGATCCCACCGGTCTTGCCGCCGCGCGATGACTGCCCGATCTTGGTGTGCTTGCGGACTCGGTTGATCCCCTCGACGATCAGCCGGTCCGACTCAGGCATGACAGCTAGCACTTTCCCGGTCAGTCCACGGTCCTTGCCCGCGATCACCTGCACGGTGTCGCCAGAACGCACAGCCGCACTCATCACAACACCTCCGGAGCCAGCGAAATGATCTTCATGTACTTCTTCTCCCGCAGCTCGCGCCCGACCGGACCAAAGATGCGCGTTCCTCGGGGCTCGCCGTCGGCCTTCAACAGGACCACCGCGTTGTCATCGAACCGGATGTAGGACCCATCGACACGTCGGCTGGCCTTGAGCGTGCGCACAACGACAGCCTTGACGACCTCGCCCTTCTTGACGTTCCCACCAGGTATGGCGTCCTTCACCGTGCATACGACCACGTCGCCAATGCCCGCGTAGCGTCGCCCGGAGCCGCCGAGCACGCGGATGCAAAGCAGCTCCTTGGCACCCGTGTTGTCGGCGACTCTGACTCGCGACTCCTGCTGGATCATCTGTCTTTCTCCTGATCGTCATTCCGGTTCCCGGTCCACTGGGCCTTGCGAGCGCGCCCGTCGCACGGAAGTAGAACCTGCTACTTGGCCTTCTCCAGGACCCGGACGACCCGCCAGCGCTTAGTCGCCGACCGTGGCCTGGTCTCCATCAACTCGACTCTGTCCCCGACCCCGGCGCTGTTGTCCTCGTCGTGAGCCTTCAGCTTGCTCGTGCGTCGCACGACCTTGCCATACATCGCGTGCTTGAATCGGTCCTCCACCGCGACGACAACTGTCTTGTCCATCTTGTCGCTGACGACTAGGCCCTCGCGCACCTTGCGATGTCCGCGGCTGTTGGCCGCTACGTCTTGCGTCATTCCGTGCCCCCTTCGGGCTCGTCGGCCCCCACGATCCCCGTGATGCCGAGCTCACGTTCGCGCAGGACCGTGTAGATCCGAGCGATGTCGCGCCTGACTGCCTTCAGCCGCCCGTGGCTCTCCAACTGGCCTGTGGCCGATTGGAATCTGAGGTTGAACAACTCCGCCTTGAGTTCGAGAAGGCGCGCTGTCAAGTCCTCGTCATCCAGACCCCGTAGCTCGAGCGTCTTGGTACCGACACTCATCAGGCCTCACCTGCCAGATCTCGCCGAATGATCCGGCACTTGACCGGAAGCTTGTGCATGGCTCTCTCCAGTGCTTCCTTGGCGACATGCTCGTCCGGGTAACTCAGTTCGAACATCACCCGGCCAGGCTTGACGTTCGCGACCCACCACTCCGGCGAGCCCTTGCCCGAACCCATCCGCGTCTCGGCGGGCTTCTTGGTCAACGGGCGATCCGGGAAGATGTTGATCCAGACCTTCCCGCCTCGGCGAACCCGGCGGTTGATGGCGATACGGGCGGACTCGATCTGACGGTTCGTGACGTATCCGGGCTCGAGGGACTGCAAACCCCACTCGCCGTTGGACACCCTGGTCTCGCCCTTGGCCAGACCTCTGCGGTTGGGGTGATGCTGTTTGCGGTGCTTGATTCTTCTGGGAACGAGCATCAGCTGACCCCCTCCTGCGCCGCAGCGGGCTGCGCTTCCGCAGGCTGCGCCGCCGCTTCCTGGGCAGCGGGCTGAGCTTCCGATTCGCGAGGAGCCTCGGGCTGCCTCGGGCGGCCACGCCCCGCGCCCGGTGCGCGACGACGGCCCAATAGCTTCTGCGCCTCGGCCTGCTCCCGCTCCGCGCGAGTCGCGGGCACGTCACCTTTGTAGATCCAGACCTTGACGCCGATCCGCCCGAACGTCGTGTGAGCCTCTGCCAACCCGTAGTCGATGTTGGCCCGCAACGTGTGCAGCGGAACGCGGCCTTCCCGGTAGAACTCGGTGCGGCTCATCTCCGCGCCACCAAGGCGTCCAGATACCTGCACCCGGATCCCCTGGGCTCCCGCTTTCAACGTGGACTGCAAAGCCCTGCGCATCGCGCGACGGAACGCCACTCGTCCGGAGAGCTGCTCAGCCACGCCCTGCGCGACGAGCTGCGCTTCGAGCTCAGGGTCCTTGACCTCCAGCACATTCACCTGCACCTGCTTGCCGGTCAGCTCCTCCAGCGATCGCTTCAGTGCGTCGGTCTCCTTGCCGCCGCGACCGATCACGATTCCCGGGCGGGCGGTGTGAACCCACAGCTCGACGCGGCTCTGGGCTCTTTGAATCGTCACCTTGCTGATCGCGGCACGCGGCATGCGTTCGGCGATGAGCCGACGAATCTTCACGTCCTCCTCGACGTAGTCGCGGTAGCGCTGACCAGGCTTGTGCCCGTCCGCGAACCAGTTGGAGGTGTAGTCCGTTGTGTACCCGAGGCGGAAGCCATGCGGGTGGACCTTCTGACCCATTTAGCTCATCTCCTCTTCCCGGCCGCGGACAGATTGGTGCCAGACTCGGCCACGACGACAGTTATGTGGCAGCTCCGCTTCCGGATCCGGTAGGCCCGCCCCTGCGCGCGAGGCTTGATCCGCTTCATCGTCGGTCCCTCGTCCACGTAGGCAGTTGCCACTACCAGGGACCGGCCATCCAGTCCGTGGTTGTTCGTTGCGTTCGCCATCGCACTGTCCAGCACCTTCAGGGTCGGTTCGCTGGCCCCCTGCGGCGCGAAGGTCAGCACTGAGCGTGCCTGATCCGCTGGAAGACCTCTGATGAGGTCCACCACGCGCCGCGCCTTCGTGGGTGACACGCGCACATTTCGCGCCTGTGCCCTGGCTTCCATCACTCAACCCCTTGCTTATCCCGCCCGGCTCAGCGCCGGCGAGCCTTACGGTCGTCTCTCACATGGCCCCGGAACGTACGGGTTGGGGCGAATTCGCCGAGCTTGTGCCCGACCATGTCCTCGCTGATGAACACCGGAACGTGCTTGCGCCCGTCGTGAACCGCGAAAGTGTGGTCGATCATCGCCGGCACGACCATCGATCGTCGCGACCATGTCTTGATCACATTCCGGGTGCCCTTCTCGTTCTGGGCAACTACCTTGGCCATCAAGTGGCTGTCCACAAACGGGCCCTTCTTCAAGCTACGTGGCATCTGCTGCTCTTCCCCTAGCGCTTCTTGCCGGTCTTGCGGCGTCGAATGATCAACTTGTCACTGGACTTCCCAGGCCTCCTGGTCCGCCCTTCTGGCTTGCCCTTCGGACTCACCGGATGGCGTCCCCCGGATGTCTTTCCTTCGCCACCGCCGTGAGGATGATCCACTGGGTTCATCACGACTCCACGAACCGTTGGACGGCGACCCTTCCAGCGCATGCGCCCAGCCTTGCCCCAGTTCAGGTTCGACTGCTCAGCGTTGCCGACCTCCCCGACTGTCGCCCTGCAGCGCACTTCGACGTTTCGGATCTCGCCTGACGGCATCCGCAGCTGCGCTAACTTTCCCTCGCGGGCCACGAGCTGGACACTGCTGCCAGCCGAGCGCGCGATCTTCGCCCCGCCACCGGGGCGCAGCTCCACCGCGTGGATGACAGTCCCGACCGGGATGTTCCGCAAAGGCAGGTTGTTGCCGGGCTTGATGTCCGCAGCTGGGCCGGTTTCGATCCGGTCCCCCGCACGAAGCTTGTTCGGAGCGATGATGTACCGCTTCTCACCATCGGCGAAGTGCAGCAACGCGATGCGCGCGGTCCTGTTCGGGTCGTACTCGATCTGGGCCACCTTCGCCGGAACGCCGTCCTTGTCCCAGCGCCGGAAATCGACAACGCGGTAGGCGCGCTTGTGCCCACCTCCCCGGTGGCGGGTAGTAATCCGCCCAGCACTGTTGCGGCCACCCTTGCCAGGCAAGGGGCGAACCAGCGACTTCTCCGGACGATCGCGCGTGAGCTCAGCGAAGTCGGCGACACTGGAGCCACGACGCCCCGGGGTCGTCGGCTTGTATCTACGGATGCCCATTGCTGCTCACTTCCTGTGTCGTCACGCGGTCAGGAGACCGGCCCGCCGAAGATGTCGATACGGTCGCCCTTCGCAACCGAAACGATCGCGCGCTTGGTGTTGGCCCGACGTCCGAACCCATACCTAGTGCGCACACGCTTTCCCTGGCGATTCATCGTGTTCACCGAGGTGACTTTCACTCCGAACGCGTTCTCTACAGCGATCTTGATCGCGGTCTTGTTCGCCCGCCGATCCACGACGAACGTGTACTTGTTCTCGTCCAGCAGCCTGTAGGTCTTTTCCGAGACCGCGGGGCCTACCAGGATGTTCCTTGGATCGATGATCCTCATGCCGTCGCCCCCTCGGCCTTCTCTGAGAAGCCACGGGCAGCCAGGAACTCCGCCAAACCCTCTCTGGAGAACACGACCCGGTCACTGATAACCACGTCGTAGGCGCTTGCCTGGTCCGCGGACACCAACTGCACCGCGGGCACGTTGCGCAGGGACAGCCATGTCGTTTCCTCGCCGCGCGACAGCACTACAAGGATCCGGCCATCCAACGCCCAGTCACCCAGAGCCGCGAGTGCGGCCTTTGTGCTTGGCGTCTCACCCGTCACCAGCTCGGTGACGACGCTGACCCTTCCGGCCCTTGCCCTGTCGGAGAGCACTCCCCTAAGTGCCGCTGCCTTCATCTTCTTGGGCGTGCGCTGCGAGTAGTCCCGAGGCGTCGGGCCGTGCACGACCCCACCGCCGGTGAACTGAGGAGCCCTGATCGAACCCTGCCGGGCGCGACCGGTGCCCTTCTGCTTGTACGGCTTGCGGCCGCCACCGGAAACCTGCGCTCGGGTCTTCGTCGAATGATTCCCGCTGCGGGCCGCGGCGAGTTGCGCCACGACTACTTGATGGATCAGCGGCACGTTGGTCTCAACGTCGAATAGCTCCGCTGGAAGCTCGACGGATTCCACGGCTTCTCCGGAAGCACCGCGGACCTCTACGGCGGTCATGACTGACCTCCCTTCGCGGAGAATCGGATGAGGACAACCGAACCGTTGGGGCCGGGCACCGCTCCGCGGATTAGCAGGACCCCATTGGCCGTATCCACCTTGTGGACCAGAAGGTTCGGCGTCGTGTGCCGCGCGCCACCCATGCGCCCAGCCATCCGAAGGCCCTTGAAGACCCGGGCGGGCGTCGCGCACGCGCCGATCGATCCCGGAGAACGGTGCTTTCGGTCCACACCGTGCGACGCACGCAGGCCGTGGAAGCCATGGCGCTTCATGACGCCGGCGTATCCCTTGCCCTTAGTCGTTCCCGTAACGTCGACGCGCTGGCCCGCGCTGAATACGGTCACGTCGAACTCATCGCCGGGTGACAGCTCTGACACGTCATCGATGCGCAGTTCCACTAGGTGACGCCTGGGCGTGACACCAGCCTTGGCGAAGTGGCCCGCCATCGGCTTGGTGACCTTGCGGGGATCGATCTGTCCGTACCCGATCTGAACGGCGGAATAGCCATCCGATTCCTGCGACCGAACCTGCGTGACAACGCAGGGCCCTGTCTTCACGACGGTCACGGGCACGACACGGTTGTTCTCGTCCCAAACCTGTGTCATCCCGAGCTTCGTGCCCAGTAGTCCTTTGACCGCGGTGCTCATTTTCCTCAGCCCTTGATCTCAATCGAGACGCCTGACGGCAGGTCCAAGCGCATCAGTGCGTCAACCGTCTTCGGTGTCGGGTCGATGATGTCGATCAGTCGCTTGTGCGTACGCATCTCGAAGTGCTCGCGACTGTCCTTGTACTTGTGCGGCGACCGGATGACGCAGTAGACGTTCTTCTCCGTCGGCAGAGGCACCGGCCCGGCGACCTTCGCTCCGGTACGCGTAGCGGTCTCGATGATCCGGCGGGCCGACTTGTCGATCACATCGTGGTCGTAAGCCTTGAGCCGGATGCGGATCTTCTGTTCCGCCATGGTGCCTGTGTCCTTATCTATTCAGCTGGTGCGGCGACGGTTGCCGCCGCACCAGCTCCTTGACTAGCTACTTGATGATCTTCGTGACTCGGCCAGCGCCGACGGTGCGACCACCCTCGCGGATCGCGAACCGCTGACCCTCTTCCAGCGCGATGGGCTGGATCAGGGCAACCGTCATGTCGGTGTTGTCGCCAGGCATGACCATCTCTTTGCCCTCAGGCAACGAAACGATCCCAGTCACGTCCGTGGTCCGTATGTAGAACTGCGGGCGGTACGACTCGAAGAACGGGGTGTGACGCCCGCCCTCTTCCTTCGACAGCACGTAGACCTGGGCCTCGAAATCGGTGTGCGGGGTCGTCGTGCCCGGCTTGATGACAACCTGGCCGCGCTCGACATCCTCGCGCTTCGTGCCGCGAAGCAGAAGGCCAACGTTCTCACCGGCCTGTCCTTCGTCCAGCAACTTGCGGAACATCTCCACACCAGTCACGACGGTCTTTGTCGACGTCGGCCTGATTCCAATAACCTCGACCTCCTCGTTGACCTTCACAACGCCGCGCTCGATGCGGCCGGTCACAACCGTCCCGCGCCCTGTGATGGTGAACACGTCCTCGATCGGCATCAGGAACGGCTTGTCGATCTCCCTCTCGGGGGTCGGGATGAACTCATCCACCGCGTCCATCAGCTCCTGGATCGCTTCCCCCCACTTGGCGTCGCCCTGCAAGGCCGGGAAGGCGGCGACGCGCACAACGGGGGTGTCATCGCCTGGGAACTCGTAGGTTGTAAGCAGCTCGCGTACCTCGAGCTCAACAAGCTCAAGAATCTCGTCGTCGTCGACCATGTCGCACTTGTTGAGCGCGACAACGATCGACGGCACACCAACCTGGCGGGCGAGCAGCACATGCTCCTTGGTCTGGGGCATGGGCCCGTCAGTCGCCGCGACTACCAGGATCGCACCGTCCATCTGAGCAGCACCGGTGATCATGTTCTTGATGTAGTCCGCGTGACCTGGGCAGTCGACGTGGGCGTAGTGACGCGCCTCCGTCTGGTACTCCACGTGCGCGATCGAGATCGTGATCCCTCGCTGACGCTCCTCCGGAGCCTTGTCGATCTCGTCGAAAGGCGTGAAGGGGTTAATATCCGGGTGCTTGTCATGCAGCACCTTCGTAATGGCCGCCGTCAGCGTCGTCTTACCGTGGTCGATGTGACCGATGGTGCCGATGTTGACGTGCGGCTTCGTCCGCTCGAACTTCGCCTTCGCCACTTGGGTCCTCCTTGACCTCGTACCGCGGCTAGCGACCGATTGGTCGCAGCCCTGGGTGGTTTCGTATTCCTTCCCATTCCGGGTCGCTCCTAAGTGCGCGGCCCGGCAAGTATTCAGTTGTTTCCCGTCACCTACTCGCCCCTCGCCTTCGCGACGATCTCAGTGGCAACGTTGGTGGGGACCTGAGCATAGGAGTCGAACTGCATGCTGTAGGAAGCACGGCCCTGGGTCCGGCTGCGTAGGTCCCCCACATAGCCGAACATCTCCGACAGCGGCACGACCGCCGATACGACTCTGGCCCCCGACTGCTCGTCCATTGAGTGCACGTGCCCACGCCGGGAGTTCAGATCACCGATCACGTCCCCCATGAAGTCGTCCGGTGTGGTCACCTCAACGGCCATGATCGGCTCCAGGAGAACCGGTCCGGCGCGGTTGGCGGCCTGCTTGAAAGCCATGGACCCGGCTATCTTGAATGCCAGCTCGGAGGAGTCGACGTCGTGTGAAGCGCCGTCCCGCAGCGTGACCTTGACGTCGACCATCGGGTACCCGGCGAGAACGCCGTACTCCATCGCGTCCTGGCATCCAGCGTCGACGCTTGGGATGTACTCCTTGGGGATACGGCCACCGGTGACCTTGTTAGCGAACTCGTAGCCGCCGTCACCATCTCCGCCAGCGGGCTCGATGTCGATGACAACACGCCCAAACTGACCGGATCCACCGGTCTGCTTCTTGTGCGTGTACTCGACCTTCTCCACCTTCTTGGTGATGGTCTCCCGATAGGCCACCTGGGGCCGCCCAATGTTCGCCTCGACCCCGAACTCCCGCCGCATCCGGTCGACGAGGACCTCCAGGTGCAGTTCGCCCATGCCGGCGATGATCGTCTGGCCGGTCTCTTCGTCGCTTCGGACCTGGAACGTTGGGTCCTCGTCCGCCAGCCGCTGGATCGCGGTCGCCAACTTGTCCTGGTCGCTCTTGGTCTTGGGCTCGATGGCCACTGAGATGACGGGCGCCGGGAACGACATGGACTCCAGAACGACGGGCTTGTTGGGGTCACAGAGCGTCTCGCCGGTCGTCGTCATCTTCAGTCCCATGACGGCAACGATCTCTCCGGCCCCGACGGAGGCGATCTCCTCACGCTTGTTGGCGTGCATCCTGTAGATCTTGCCGATCCGTTCCTTCTTGCCCTTGACGCTGTTGAGAACGTGGGATCCGGCCGTCAGTGAGCCCGAGTACACCCGCAGATAGGTCAACTTGCCCAAGTGCGGATCGCTCATGATCTTGAACGCCAGAGCCGCGAAAGGTGCGCTCGTCGACGGCTCCCGCTCAACGATCTCGTCCTCATCGCGAGTCGAGTGACCCTTGATCGCCCGAACATCCAGAGGCGACGGCAAGTACGCGACGACGGCGTCGAGCAACGGCTGGACGCCCTTGTTCTTGAAGGAGGAGCCGCATAGAACGGGAGTCAGCGAGCCCGCGATGGTCGCGCGGCGGATAGCGGCGCGCAACTCGTCCGCGGATGGCTCTTGCCCGTCGAGGTATTTCTCCATCATGTCGTCGTCGGCTTCAGCGATGGTCTCAAGCAGCCGGTCCCGCCACTCACGCGCGACCTGCTGGTGGCTGGCGGGAATCTCACGGTCCTCGTAGTCGTCGCCAATCTGCGTCGAGTCTGGCCAGATCAGCGCCCGGCTACTGACCAGGTCGATAACACCGGTGAATCCGGCTTCGGCGCCTATCGGCAGCTGCAGCACCAGCGGCGTGGCGGACAGCCGGTTCTCGATCATGTCGACACACCGGTGGAATTCCGCTCCCACCCGGTCGAGCTTGTTGACGAAGCTAATGCGCGGGACCTCGTAGCGGTCAGCCTGACGCCAGACCGTCTCCGATTGGGGTTCGACACCGGCCACTCCGTCGAACACGGCCACAGCTCCGTCGAGCACGCGCAGCGATCGCTCCACCTCCACCGTGAAGTCCACGTGGCCGGGTGTGTCAATGATGTTGATCTGGTGGTCGGCCCAATGGCAGGTCGTCGCGGCGGAAGTAATTGTGATCCCCCGCTCCTGCTCCTGCTCCATCCAGTCCATCGTGGCGGCGCCCTCGTGGACCTCACCGATCTTGTAGTTGATGCCCGTGTAGAACAGTATCCGCTCGGTGGTCGTCGTCTTGCCCGCGTCGATATGCGCCATGATCCCGATATTCCGGACCTTGGCCAGATCAATGGTGGACATGATTTCCGTGCGTTTCTGCTGATTACCAGCGGTAGTGGGCGAACGCCTTGTTCGCCTCAGCCATCTTGTGGGTGTCTTCTCGCTTCTTGACGCTGGCGCCAAGGCCGTTGGAAGCGTCAAGGAGTTCGTTCATCAGCCGCTCGGTCATCGTCTTCTCCCGGCGCTGACGCGAGTAGCTGACGATCCACCGCAGCCCCAGCGTCGTGGAGCGGCCAGGGCGCACTTCGACCGGCACCTGGTAAGTGGCGCCACCAACGCGGCGGGAGCGGACCTCAAGGGTCGGCTTCACATTGTCCACGGCCCTGCGCAGGGTGGCGACGGGATCCGTCCCGGTCTTCTTCTCACACCCAGCCAACGCACCGTAGACAACGCTTTGGGAAAGTGACCTCTTGCCGTCGAGCAGGATCTTGTTCACAAGTTGAGTGACGAGCTGTGAGTCGTACACGGGGTCGGCTATGACTCGCCGCTTCTCCGCCGGACCTTTGCGAGGCATTAGCCCTTCTCCTTCTTCGCGCCATAGCGGCTGCGCGCCTGCTTGCGGTTCTTGACTCCCTGGGTGTCGAGGGCGCCACGGATGATCTTGTAACGCACACCGGGGAGATCCTTGACCCGGCCACCGCGGACAAGCACGATCGAGTGCTCCTGCAGGTTGTGGCCTACCCCTGGGATGTACGCGGTCACTTCGATGCCGGATGACAACCTGACGCGCGCGACCTTACGCAGCGCTGAGTTCGGCTTCTTCGGCGTCGTTGTGTAGACACGCGTGCACACTCCCCTGCGCTGCGGGCAACCCTTCAGCGCCGGGGTCTTGTTCTTGGCGATCTTGTCCTCGCGGCCCTTTCGGACAAGCTGCTGGATCGTGGGCACCTGGTCTCCAGTTCTCGCGCTCGATCGTCACTGTCTTCGCGGGCCGAACGAACGCCGTAGTGTCCGATTCGTCCCACCCCCGAGGTCGGGTGTGTCGCGCCGCCCGAAGGGCGTCACGACCTGCTCCGAATCTTGGGGAGGTTCCCCGGGATTCGGAGCAACCGCCCGTTGCGGGTCAGCTAATGGCTAGACCGACAACGAGACCGGACATCCGGGTTCCCGAGCGCGCCCAGCGGGAGCTGGACACGAGTGATAACGATACCCTCACCCTTCAGCATGGTCAAAGCGGCCCCGAGGCCACCCGCTCCAGCTAGCCCAGGTGTCCCGCTCCGCCGAAGCGGCCGTTCCCGACAAACGCGACCGTTTGGGTACAGACGCGCCCGTTGCAACGGTAGTTTCCTTGCGTAACGAGCGCTTCTGTCGGGAACGGCCGCTTCCGCAGGCGCGGGGGTTCGATCTTGCCAGAGCGCCCCTAGTCGCGGTAGTAGCCACCGCCACTGACGTCGAACCCCTCCAGCGGCACGGACGCACCGGCGGCATCGTCAAAGCCCTCCGAGTACGTCAAGTCGTCGTAGGTAGTGAACGACGGGTACATGGCCTCCTTGGCCGCTTCGGTCGGCTCGACCCGCATGTGCCGGTACTGCGGCATGCCCGTCCCAGCGGGGATGAGCTTGCCGAGGATGACGTTCTCCTTCAGCCCCAGCAGGTTGTCGGTCTTGGCCTTGATCGCGGCGTCTGTTAGTACCCTCGTCGTCTCCTGGAACGATGCCGCTGACAGCCAGGACTCAGTGGCCAGGGACGCCTTCGTGATCCCCATCAGCTCGGGGCGACCCGACGCTGGCTGTCCCCCGTCCTGCAAAACGCGCCGGTTCTCGGCATCGAAGATCCCCCGGTCCACCAGCTCACCGGCCAGGAAGCTTGAGTCTCCTGAGTCGATGATGGTGACCCTCCGCAGCATCTGCCGGATTATGACCTCGATGTGCTTGTCGTGGATGGACACGCCCTGGCTTCGGTAGACCTTCTGCACTTCCTCAACTAGGTGACTTTGCGCAGTGCGTTGGCCAAGCACGCGAAGAACCTGCTTCGGGTCCACCACGCCCTTGACGAGCTGGGTTCCGACCTCGACGCGCTGCCCATCCTCGACGAGCAGGTCAGACCGCTTCGACACGGCCTGTGCAACCTCCAGGGCATCGCCGTCGGGGTGGACGACGATCTTGCGTGTCTTCTCCGTGTCCCTGATCTCGACTACCCCAGCCGCCTCAGAGATGGGCGCGTGGCCCTTGGGTGTGCGGGCCTCGAACAGCTCCACGACCCTTGGCAGACCCTGAGTGATGTCATCGCCGACGACGCCACCGGTGTGGAACGTACGCATCGTCAGCTGCGTTCCGGGTTCACCGATCGACTGAGCCGCGACGATTCCGACAGCCTCACCGACGTCCACCAGATGCCCGTGGGCAAGGCTCTGGCCGTAGCAGGTCGCGCAGATGCCATAGCTGCTCCGGCAGTGGAGCACCGAGCGAACTCGCAGTGACGTCACGCCCGCGGCCACGAACTCCCGGATCATCGGCATCGTGATCTCCTGGCCCGCAATGGCCAGGACGGCCCCGTCTACCTCAACGGCCTTTGCCAAAGTCCGGGAAGCCACCGATGAGGCGGCGTTCTCGACTGTCTGCCCATCTTCGGCGATTGGGATTTCCAAGCTCGCCTTGGTCTCGCAGTCCAGGTCGCGCACGATCAGATCCTGCGAAACGTCAACGAGGCGCCTGGTCAGGTAGCCGGAGTCCGCGGTCCGAAGCGCGGTGTCAGCCAGACCCTTCCGGGCCCCGTGGGTGGAGATGAAGTACTCCAGCACGGAAAGACCCTCGCGGAAGTTGGACTTGATCGGTCGCGCGATCGTCTCGCCCTTGGGGTTGGCCACCAGACCGCGCATACCGGCGATCTGCCGAACCTGCATGTAGTTACCCCGCGCTCCTGAGACGACCATCTTCGAGATCGAGTTGTTCTCAGGGAAGGCGTCCCGCATGGCCTTGTCGACCTCGTCGGTCGCCCTGGTCCAGATCTTGATCAGTTCCTCGCGCCGTTCCGACTCGGTGATCCCACCCAGCGCCACCTTCGCGTCGATCTTCGCCGACGCCTGCTCGGCCTTGGCCAGCACCTTGGCCTTGGCCTTGGGCGTTACGACATCCGCGATGGAAATCGTTACACCCGACCTCGTCGCCCAGTAGAACCCGAGTTCCTTGAGCCGGTCTAGAGCCCCGGCGATCTCGCTCTTCGGGTACCGCTCGGCCAAGCTGTTCACCAACCCGCCCAAGACCTTCTTGTTGACATCGAGGTTGACGAACGCGAAGTCCGCCGGCAAAGCATCGTTAAACAGAGCCCGGCCCAGAGTCGTCTCCAGAATGAATGGGTCGCCGAGCTGCCAGCCCTCATTTTCGTAGCCTTCCGGCGGCGCCTGATTGAACAACCGCAACTTGATCTTCGCCCCAAGGGACAGGTCGCCGTTATCGAAAGCCATCAAGGCCTCGTCCGGAGCCGCGAAGGCCCTGCCTTCTCCCTTGCCACCCTTGTCCTCGCACGTGAGGTAGTAGATCCCAAGCACCATGTCCTGGGTGGGCGTGGTTATCGCACGCCCGTTGGCCGGGGAAAGGATGTTGTTGCTGGACAGCATCAAGATCCGTGCCTCGGCCTGGGCCTCCGGGGACAACGGAAGATGGACGGCCATCTGGTCGCCGTCGAAGTCGGCGTTGAACGCCGTGCAAACCAGCGGGTGGATCTGGATCGCCTTGCCCTCGATCAGCTGCGGCTCAAACGCCTGGATTCCCAGGCGGTGCAGAGTCGGAGCGCGGTTGAGCATCACCGGATGCCCGGCGATGACTTCCTCCAGCACCGCCCACACGTCCGCGTAGGCGTGACCTCCACCCGGAGCGCGCTCAACGCGGCGCTTGGCGGCCTTGATGTTCTGCGAGTGGCCCAGCTCGACGAGCCTCTTCATGGCGAAGGGCTTGAACAGCTCCAGCGCCATCTGCTTGGGAAGCCCGCACTGATGCAGCTTCAACTGCGGCCCCGAAACGATGACCGAGCGGCCCGAGTAGTCCACGCGCTTGCCAAGCAGGTTCTGCCTGAACCTGCCTTGCTTACCCTTGAGCATGTCGGACAAGGACTTCAGGGCTCGGTTGCCCGGGCCCGTGACGGGGCGACCTCGCCGACCGTTGTCGAACAGCGCGTCGACGGCCTCCTGAAGCATCCGCTTCTCGTTGTTGACGATGATCTCCGGTGCGCCCAGGTCAATGAGCCGCTTGAGCCGGTTGTTCCTGTTGATCACGCGTCGGTACAGGTCGTTCAGGTCAGACGTGGCGAAGCGCCCGCCATCCAACTGAACCATCGGACGCAGGTCTGGCGGAATCACCGGGACCGCATCCAACACCATGCCCAGCGGCGAGTTAGTCGTCTTCATGAACGCCGTTACGACTTTCAGGCGCTTGAGCGCACGGGTCTTGCGTGCCCCGCTGCCTTCGCGCACGACCTGTCGGAGATGTTCGGACTCACCAGCCAGATCAAACGTCTCCAACCGCTTCTTGATGGCGGCTGCGCCCATGTCGCCGGAGAACCACTTGCCGTACCGGTCGCTCATCTCCCGATACAGGGCTTCCTCGCCTTCCAGATCCTGCACTTTCAGGGTCTTGAAGCGGTCGAACACGCGGCGCAGGAAGTCCACTCGATCACCGACGCGCTTGCGGATCTGGCGCATCTCCCGCTCGGCGGCGTCCTTCACCTTGCGTTTCGAGTCAGACCTCGCCCCTTCAGCCTCAAGCGCCGCGAGGTCCTCCTCAAGCTTGGCGAGGCGAGTGTTTATGTCGTTGTCCCTGCGGGCCTCGATGCGGGCGATCTCCTCGCCCAGCCGTGCCTCAAGCGACGGCAGGGCGCCATGTCGGCCCTCCTCATCCACTTCAGTGATCATGTGCGCGGCGAAGTAGATGACCTTCTCCAGGTCCTTCGGCGCGAGGTCAAGCAGATACCCAAGGCGGCTGGGCACACCCTTGAAGTACCAGATGTGGGTCACCGGCGCGGCAAGCTCGACGTGGCCCATCCGCTCGCGGCGAACCTTGGCCCGGGTTACCTCGACTCCACAGCGCTCACAGATGATTCCCTTGAACCGCACACGCTTGTACTTGCCGCAGTAGCACTCCCAGTCGCGGGTGGGCCCGAATATCTTCTCGCAGAACAGCCCGTCACGCTCTGGCTTCAGGGTCCGGTAATTGATCGTCTCGGGCTTCTTCACTTCTCCGTGGGACCAACTGCGGATATCCTCGGCTGTGGCGAGACCGATCCTGAGCTGGTCGAAGTAGTTGACGTCGAGCACTTGGTTTCCTTACTTATGCCTCTGGTTCTGAACGTGTGCGTCGCAGGGGTCGGCTGACCGGCCCTATGCGGGTGCTCAAACCTCCTCGACGGAACTCGGCTCCCGCCGGGACAGGTCGATGCCGAGTTCCTCCGCGGTGCGGAAGAGGTCGTCGTCGGATTCCTTCATCTCGATGGCCGTACCGTCACTTGACAGGACCTCGACGTTCAGGCAAAGAGACTGCATCTCCTTGACCAGCACTCTGAAGGACTCCGGGATCCCAGGCTCTGGGATGTTCTCGCCCTTCACGATTGCCTCATACACCTTGACGCGACCGTGAGTGTCGTCCGACTTGATCGTCAGCAACTCCTGTAGCGCGTACGCGGCGCCGTAGGCCTCAAGTGCCCACACCTCCATCTCGCCGAACCGCTGGCCACCGAACTGCGCCTTACCACCGAGCGGCTGCTGCGTGATCATCGAGTAGGGGCCTGTCGAGCGAGCGTGGATCTTGTCGTCGACGAGGTGCAGCAGCTTCAAAATGTAGATGTAGCCCACCGATACTGGTGCGGGATACGGTTCCCCGCTGCGACCGTCGAAGAGGTTCGCTTTGCCGTCGTTACCGACGAGACGCGCGCCATCATCGTTGGGCCTGGTGTTCTGCATCAATGCGTCGAGCACTTCTTCGCGAGCCCCGTCAAACACCGGCGTCGCGACCGACGTTCCAGGGGGCGCGGTCCTGGCTCCGTCGGGCAGCGCCTGAACGCGCGGGTCATCGGCGGGAACGTCCCATCCTGACGCCGCTACCCAACCCAGGTGCGTCTCGAGCACCTGGCCAAGGTTCATCCGCCCAGGAACGCCGAGGGGGTTCAGCACAATGTCGACGGGAGTGCCGTCCTCCATGAACGGCATGTCCTCGATTGGCAGGATCTTCGCGATGACGCCCTTGTTCCCGTGGCGTCCGGCCAACTTGTCGCCCTCAGTGATCTTCCGCTTCTGGGCCACGTAGACCCTGACCATCTGATTGACACCGGGCGGTAGATCGTCGCCCAACTCGCGGTCGAAGATCCTCGTAGCGATGATCTTGCCGCTCTCGCCGTGAGGCACGCGCAGGGACGTGTCACGTACTTCCTTGGCCTTCTCGCCGAAGATCGCGCGCAGCAGCCGTTCCTCCGGAGTGAGCTCCGTCTCGCCCTTGGGGGTCGTCTTTCCAACGAGGATGTCTCCGGGCTGCACATCGGCCCCGACTCGCACGATCCCACGCTCGTCGATGTCCACGAGCGCCTCGTCCGACAGGTTGGGGATGTCGCGGGTGATTTCCTCCGGACCCAGCTTGGTGTCCCGGGCGTCAACCTCGTGTTCTTCGATGTGGATACTCGAGAGCACGTCGTCGCGCACGAGCCTCTCCGAGAGGATGATCGCGTCCTCGTAGTTGTGACCCTCCCATGGCATGAACGCGACCAGAAGGTTCTTGCCGAGAGCCAACTCACCGTTGTCGGTCGATGGACCGTCGGCGATCACCTGCCCGACTTCGACTCGCTGACCAACTTCCACGGTGGGGCGTTGGTTGTAGCAGGTGCCCTGGTTCGAGCGGCGGAACTTGTGCAACCGGTAGTCCCGCACGATGCCGTCAGCCTCGGAAATCGTGATGAGATCCGCTGACATTTCGATAACGTCACCCTCGGCCACGGCCCGCACAACGTCCCCGGCGTCAACGGCAGCGCGATACTCCATGCCGGTTCCCACCAGCGGAGCTTCGGAGCGCAGCAGCGGGACGGCCTGACGCTGCATGTTCGATCCCATCAGGGCGCGGTTCGCGTCGTCGTGCTCCAGGAACGGAATCAACGCGGTGGCTACCGAGACCATCTGCCGCGGCGACACGTCGATGAAGTCAACCTCGTTGCCCGGGACGTAATCGACCTCACCGGCCTTGCGACGGACGAGCACCCTGTCCTCGGCGAACGTGCCATCGGCGTTCAGAGAGGAGTTCGCCTGCGCGATCACGTGGCGGTCCTCTTCGTCGGCGCTGAGGTAGTCGATCAGTTCGGTCACGACCCCATCGACCACGCGCCTGTAGGGCGTCTCGACGAACCCGAACGGGTTGACCCTGGCGTACGTGGCCAGCGACCCGATCAGGCCGATGTTCGGGCCCTCAGGAGTCTCGATCGGGCACATACGGCCGTAATGGGACGGGTGGACGTCGCGGACCTCGAAGCCGGCGCGCTCACGCGACAGGCCCCCTGGCCCCAGGGCCGACAAGCGGCGCTTGTGGGTGAGCCCCGCCAGCGGGTTCGTCTGGTCCATGAACTGGCTGAGCTGGCTGGTGCCGAAGAACTCCTTGATCGCACCCGCCAGCGGGGTGATCTTGATCAGTGACTGGGGCGTGATGGCCTCGACGTCCGAGGTGCCCATCTTCTCGCCGACCAGCCGCGCCATACGGGTCAGACCCGTCCGGATCTGATTCTGGATCAGCTCCCCAACAGTGCGCAGACGCCGGTTTCCGAAGTGGTCAATGTCGTCGGTCTCGACCAGGATCTCGCCCTTCGGAGACTCAAGGGTTTCCATCCCGGCGTGCAGTGCGCACAGGTAGCGGATGGCCGCGACTATGTCCTCGTCGGTGATCACAGTTTGGCTCAGCGGCAAATCAAGCCCGAGCTTCTTGTTGATCTTGTAGCGACCGACTTTCGCCAAGTCGTAGCGCTTGCGGTTGAAGTAGTAGTTCTCCAACAGAGTGCGACCCGCCTCGACAGTGGGAGGCTCACCCGGGCGCATCTTGCGGTAGATGTCCAGCAGGGCCTCTTCCTGCGTGGTGACGTGATCCTTCTCCAGGGTCCGCAGCATCGACTCGAAGTCTGAGAACTCTTCGGCGATCCGTTCCGCTGTCCAACCGCGCGCCTTCAGCAGAATGGTCGCAGGCTGCTTGCGCTTGCGGTCCAGCCGCACGCTGACGAGATCCTTCTTGTCGATCTCGAACTCGAGCCAGGCTCCCCGGCCCGGGATGACTCGGGCGATGAAGATGTCTTTGTCGGTCGTCTTGTCGACTGACGACTCGAAGTAGACGCCAGGTGACCTGACGAGCTGGGACACAACAACGCGTTCGGTGCCGTTGATGATGAACGTCCCCCTATCGGTCATCAACGGGTAGTCGCCCATGAACACGGTCTGGGACTTGATCTCCCCCGTGTCGTTGTTCATGAACTCCGCGGTCACGAACAACGGGGCCGCATACGTCAGGTCCTTCTCCCGGCACTCATCCACCGAAGCCTTGGCAGGCTCGAAGTGGTAGTCGCGGAAGCTCAGGGACATCGTGCCCTGGGTGTCCTCAATGGAGCCGATCTCGGCGAACACCTCGTCCATCCCGGAGATCTGCGGGACGTCATCGCGCCCCTCGGCCTTAGCTGCCGCGGCTCGAGCCCGCCAGGCCTCGCTGCCGATCAGCCAATCGAACGCGTCCGTTTGCAAGCTCAGAAGATCCGGGACCTCCCGGGACTTCGTGATCCGAGCGAAGGAAACCCTGCTCGAACCGGGGACATGGGCACTGCCTTCAGTGGGAAGCGTGACAGTCAAGAAGCGTCCTTCCAGGAGACGCGCGCATTCACGATTTTCCGCCAAATCCCACCCGCACCATTCACCGGCCCTCCGAGTCTTGCGCGGCTCAGGACAGGGACAGCCGGGGGTTCATCTAATGGGATTGCGCAGCTTCGAAGAATACACGACCACGCCCTTGCGGAGCAAACAGCCCCGGTTCGGGCCTGGCCGTGGCAAGCGGGAGTGGCCGCGACCATCTGGGTGTCGCGGTCAGGCGTCACTTGATGGCGACTGTGGCGCCGGCTCCTTCGAGTGCCGCCTTGGCCTTCTCGGCCGCGTCCTTGGAGGCCTTCTCAATGATGGCCTTGGGGGCGCTTTCGACCAGATCCTTCGCCTCTTTCAGACCAAGGTCGGTCAGAGCCCGGACCTCTTTGATGACCTGGATCTTCTTCTCGCCCACAGACTCCAGAACTACGTCGAACTCGTCCTGCTCCTCGACGGCTTCGGCTTCGCCCCCTGCGGGAGCTCCGGCGGCCGCGACGGCGACAGGAGCGGCGGCAGTGACCTCGAAGGTGTCCTCAAACTTCTTCACGAACTCGCTCAACTCGATCAAGGTCATTTCCTTGAACGTCTCGAGCAGTTCGTCTGTGCTGAGCTTCGCCATGATCGGCAGTTTCCTTTCGTTGCGCTCCGGCTTGGGGCCGGACTCCTTGACGGGCCGCCGGGCGGCGGCCAGGGGTCAGGGCCGTCAGCCCTCTGTCTCTGGTGGTGCTTCTTCTGTCTCCGGTGGTGCTTCTTCGGCTGCGGCCTCGGGGGCGGCTGGGGCCTCTGGGGCCTCTGCAGCTGCGGGGGCCTCGGGGGCGGCTGGCTCGGCCTCCGGGGCGGCAGCGGCCTCGGCCTCCTTCTTCACGCGCAGCGCGTCGAACGTACGAGCCGCCTGGGAAAGCGGCGCCGCGAACAAGGATGCGGCGTTCGCCATGGAGGCCTTCATCGCTCCGGCCAGCTTGGCCAAGAGGACGTCGCGCGACTCAAGCTCGGCCAGCGCGCTGACCTCCTGCGCGGTCAAGGCGCGACCTTCGAAGTGCCCGCCCTTCAGCACTAGAGCCGGATGCTCCTTGGCGAACTTCTTCAGACCCTTGGCAGCCTCGACAACGTCACCGGTGACAAACGCCACGGCGGACGGCCCAACTAGCAAGTTGGACAGTTCAGGGACGCCAGCTTGATCAACGGCGAGCTTGGTCAGCGTGTTCTTGACGATGGCGTACTTGGCCGACCCCGACAGGCAGCGGCGCAGTTCCTGTAGCTGAGAAACGGTCAATCCGCGGTAGTCGGTTAGCACCACACCGGTCGCAGAACGGAACTGCTCCGCTAGCTCGGCAACTGCCTGAGTCTTGTCAGCCCTCGACATGAGCTCCCCTCCTGATCGGACCGCCGACCGAAGGGAGCGCGGGCAAGCCAGTCACTCGAACGAGTGCTGAACAACCTGCGCGGGTCGCCCCCAGTGGGGCCTTCGGTCTAAGACGGCCAGCGGTCTTCGGCTGGGTCAGGTTACGTGTGAATGGTCGCGGACGTCAAACGCGCGCGTTGACTCATCACAGATGCCCGCGGAATCGTTGCCCGACGCCTGGCACCCAATCGGGGTGAACGATCGGTGCTCGGGGCTGGATCTCACCGAATCTGCCCGATATGGCGGTTACCCGGCCGGGATTGGCGTTCTTAACAACCATTGCGGGTCGATCCGGGGTGTCCAGGCGGAGTCGGGCCGATTCCGCGCCACGACACAGACAGCAACCGGCCAGGCAGACGTCACGGGCAGGGCGGCGGAGTCTTCGTCGTCAGGTCGAACCGGATCACTTCAGGGTTGTACTTCGACTGGAAGATGATGGCATCACCTGGCTCGACAGAAGCGAACCCTCGTTCCACGTCCCACCCATGCTCACCGGTCAAGATAACCCGCCCCCGGGCATACGGCGTCGGCCATCCAGGAGGGGGCCCTCCATTCCCCCACTTCGCGGGGGGACCCCCACCGAAAGGCGACGTCTCCCAGGTCTTCCCCCCAAACTGAAGAAACTGGATCCCACACTTCGTCGGCAGCTTTACTGCGGGACCTAGGACGGCTGGTATCGGTACACCGCTCGGCCACACATCAGGAGTCTGCCCAACGCTCGATGGAGAGGGTTCCGGCGCAGGCGAGGAGCAGGCCGCGACAGCGCCCACCAGGACGATCCCAACCACCAGCGCCAGCCAGCGACCAGCCCGGCTTCTGCCCATGATCATTCCCCTTCCAGGACGCCGCCAATCTGGGCCGGTTCGGCCGCAGCGCAGCACGCGTCCTGGCTTCTGACGTCACGGCGCCCCCAGAAGTTCCCGGTACTGGGCGACGACCGCATACAGACGTCATGGGCAGGGCGGCGGAGTCCTCGTCGTCAAGTGGAACCGAAGCGGGCTTGGCTCATACACCGACGTGAAGAGAAGGACATCTCCCATGGGGATGACTCGTCCCTTGGCTTCTGGCATCGGCCATCCCGGCGGCGGCCCACCATTCCCCCACTTCGCGGGGGGACCCCCACCGAACGGCGACGTCTCCCAGGTCTTCCCCTTCGCCTGAAGGAACTGGATCCCGCACTTCGTCGACAACTTCACCGGATCACCAACGATAGCTGGAACCGGATCATCGCTTGGCCACACATCAGGAGTCGGCCAAACCTCCGAAGGTGGGGGTACCCCCGCTTGCTGGGGGAAAGGTTCCGGCTGGGGCGAAGAGCAGGCCCCGACAGCGCCCACCAGCACGATCCCAACCACCAGCGCCACCCAGCGACCAGCCCGGCTTCTGCCCATGATCATTCCCCTTCCACGAGGCCTTTCACGCACGGCGTCCAGGCGACGGCTGAGTGCCTGTCCTGATCTCTGACGTGTACGAGTCGCCCCAAGTTCCCAACACGGGCACGCGGCTTATCGAAGGACCCACCGTCGGACGAAAAGCGGCTCTCCCGGCATGAATGTGGGTGAGTTTCGGCGCTGAGAGTGCCGAACCGGTGCGGGGCAACGGATCTGGCGACACGGTGACCGGTGGGTAAGGCGCACACGGGGCGTGGCTCTATGTTCGGAAGTCGACCAAGACAAACCGGACAGAAGAGGATCACCGCCCCGTGCGCGTCACCACTCTATGCAAACGCCTGCTCGATCTCGACGGGATCAGCGTCACGAAGGTCGACTTCGCCGGCGGCGTGCTGGTCGCCGACGTGGCGCTGCGACGACGCCTGCTGGCTTGTCCGCGGTGTGCGTTCACCACGCGGGCGCGCTATGACACCCGGCCGGTGCACTCACTGTGGCGCGGCCTGGACCTGGGCCGGCGCAAGGTCAGCGTGCGCGCGGTGCTGCGCCGGCTGGCCTGCCCCAGCCACGGGGTGGTCACCGAGGGCGTGCCGTTCGCCCGAGCCAGCTCCCGGTTCACCCGTGACTTCGAGGACCTGATCGCCTACCTGGCGACCAAGACCGACAAGACCACGATCACCCGGCTGCACCGCATCGACTGGGACACCGTGGGCCGAATCTGCGAACGCGTCGTCGCCGACGGACTGGACCCGGCCCGCCTCGACGGGCTCGTGTCGATCGGGGTGGACGAGGTCAGCTGGCGCCGCCGACATCGCTACCTCACCTTGGTCACCGACCACACCGGGAAGAAGATCGTGTGGGGCGCCGAAGGCAAGGACGCCGCCACCCTCGATGAGTTCTTCGCCGACCTCGGTGCCGACCGGGCCGACCGGCTGCAGGCGATCAGCATGGACATGGGCGCGGCGTTCAACAAGTCCGCCCAACAGAACGCGTTGAACGCGAGCCGCTGTATCGACCCCTACCACTGCGTCCAACTGGTCACCGAGGCCCTCGACATCGAACGACGCAAGGCCTGGAACGAGCTGCGCCAGCTGCCCGACCAGCAGGCCGCCAAGACGTTCAAGGGCGCCCGCTGGGTCCTGCTCAAACGCCCCGAGAACCTCTCCGACGACCAGCAAGCCACCCTGCGCAAGCTACGCCGACGCGGCGGCGCAGTATGGCGGGCCTACAGCCTCAAGGAAGCCTTCCGCGCCATCTTCGCCGGCGACCTCGACCCCACCCAGACCGCCACCACCTTGGACCGCTGGTGCACGGTGGCCAGCCGGTCCAGACTGCCCGCGTTCATCCGGGTCGCCAAAACCATCCGAAAGTTCCGCCCAGGCATCCTCGCCGCGATCGAGCTCGGCATCAACAACGCTCGCGCCGAAGGCCTGAACAACCACGTCAGGCTGATCACCCGCCGCGCCTACGGCTTCCACTCCGCCCACGCAGCCCTCGCCCTTGTCATGCTCTCCTGCGGCCCCATCGACCTACGCCTCCCTCACGAGCGGCCGACCCGATGACCCACATTCATGCCGGGAGAGCC
>JAUYJT010000058.1 GCA_030700225.1 Candidatus Nanopelagicales bacterium
CAGTTCATCCTTGGACGGTAGGAACCAGTCATTCTTCCCGCCACCGGCGTGGTTCTTCGCCGCCCACGCCGCCGGAGCCTTCTCCGGTGTGTCACACGCGGTATTACTGGTTATCGCGGTCGTGTTCGCCTCCCCCGTACCAATCGCCGTATCAGTCGCAATACTGGTAGACGCGCACGCACCGGTCCCCCACGCCAAGCGCGGGTCCTTGCCGTCGTCGTACCAGCCGCGTGGTGCGGCCTCGTAGCACACTCCCTTCGCTGCGTCGTGGTAGAAAATCGTCCCTCCACCCGGGCCGGGTTCGCCCACTACACACGCTGGGGCCGATGTGGTGGACGTCGTGGCGACGTCGCGTGCTGGTTCGGTCTGGCTGGAGCACGCGGCCATTACGAGAGCGATGCTGGCGGCGAGTGCCGCGATTCCTGTTGCCTTCAGACGCATACGGGCAGTGTCTCAGCCGTCACTCTGTGACGCAACCCTTCGGCGTGCCTCAGCTTCTTTGATCGCGTGACCTCGTGTTGGGGGGAGGCTTGCCTGTTATGGAAGGCAAGATCGATATGGCCGCGAGACGGCTCGGCGGATGTTGACCGGCCCGAGGCTGCCGAACCCGGCCGAGCAGGTCGACGGGCGCACACCGCGCCCGCGAGGCTTCAGCGACGACGCCAGAGCGCTTCCGCGGATGGGGAAGGGGGACCCCACGTATAGATCAGGAGAGCCAACGAATGACGAGTAGATCAGTAGTTGAGTAGCTAGAAAGCCCGGACTGGCCGAACCCGGTAGGTGAAGAACTTGCTGTCGAAGTTCTGGTCGCCATTGACGAAGACCTGGAACCGCGCGAAGCGCGCAACGAACTGCGACGACGACCAGTAGCGGTCAACGACGGTGAACCCGCCAACAGTGGTTTTCTGTGCGTACAACTGATTCAGTTCATCCTCGGACGGCAGGAACCAGTCGTTCAAGCCGCCGCCTGCGTAGTTCTTAGCCGCCCACGCTGCCGGAGCCTTCTTCGGTGTATCACACGCGGTATTACTGGTGATCGCGGTCGTGTTCGCCTTCCCCGTACCAATCGCCATCCCAGTCGCGCCAGGAATATCCTGGTTGCTGCACGTACCCGCGGCTCCCCCACCGGTCCCCCACGCCAAGTTCTGGTCCTCGCCGCCGTACCAGCCGCTTGGTGCGGCCTCGAAACACTCGCCCCCCGCTGCGTCGTGGTAGAAAATCGTCCCTCCACCCGGGCCTGGTTCGCCCACTACACACGCTGGGGGCGACGTGGTGGGCGTCGTCGCGACGTCGCGTGCTGGTTCGGTCTGGCTGGAGCACGCGGCCAGTACGAGAGCGATGCTGGCGGCGAGCGCCGCGATTCCTGTCAGCTTCAATCGCATACGCGCAGTGTCTCAGCGGTCACTCTGTGACGCAACCCTTCAGCATGCCTCAGCTTCATTGAGCGCGCGGGCTCCTGTGGGGGTCGGCGCGTCGCCTTCAACCTGTCAAGAAGGGCGCCCACGGAAACGACCGGAAAGCCAAGAAGTTCGCGGCCGCCCTACCAGCGGCCCCCGAAACCGAAGAACGAAGAACAAGTGATGAATGGCTGAATCGCTAAAAAGCCCGGACCGGGCGCACGCGGAGGGTGAGGCCCTTGTAGTCGCTGATCTGGCCGCCAGCGCCGAGGTTCTGCCACCACGCGTAGCTCGCACCGTTCTGCGACGAGGACCAGACGAGGACTCCGGCGAACCCGCCAACAGTGGTTTTCTGTGCGTACAACTGATTCAGTTCATCCTTGGACGGTAGGAACCAGTCACTCCTCCCGCCACCGGCGTAGTTCTTAGCCGCCCACGCCGCCGGAGCCTTCTTCGGTGTATCACACGCGGTATTTCTGGTGATCGCGGTCGTGTTCGCCTCCCCGTCACCAATCGCCGTACCAGTCGCAATACTGATAGACGCGCACTTATTGGTCGTCCCCCACGCCAAGCTCGGGTCGCTGCCGCCGCCGTTCCAGCCACTTGGCGCGGCCTCGAAGCACAGTCCCGTCGCTGCGTCGCGGTAGAAAATCGTCCCTCCACCCGGGCCGGGTTCGCCCACTACACACGCTGATGCCGACGTGGTGGGCGTCGTCGCGACGTCACGTGCTGGTTCGGTCTGGCTGGAGCACGCGGCCATTACGAGAGCGATGCTGGCGGCGAGTGCCCCGATTCCTGTTAGCTTCAATCGCATACGCGCAGTGTCTCAGCGGTCACTCTGTGACGCAACCCTTCAGCGTGCCTCAGCTTCATTGAGCGCGCGGGCTCCTGTGGGGGTCGGCGCGTCGCCTTCAACCTGTCAAGAAGGGCGCCCACGGAAACGACCGGAGAGCCAAGAAGTTCGCGGCCGCCCTACGAGCGGCCCCCGAAACCGAAGAACGAAGAACAAGTGATGAATGGTTGAATCGCTAAAAAGCCCGGACCGGCCGCACACGGCCGGCGTAGCCCTGGCTGACGACGTTCAGGGCGCCACCGACGAAGCCCTGGCCCCACGCGTTGCGCGCACTGGCCTGCGACGAGGACCAGTAGCTGCCACCGGCGAACCCGCCAACAGTGGCTTCCTGTGCGTACAACTGATTCAGTTCATCCTTGGACGGTAGGAACCAGTCACTCTTCCCGCCACCGGCGTAGTTCTTCGCCGCCCACGCCGCCGGAGCCTTCGCCGCTGTGTCACACGCGGTACTACTGGTGATCGCGGTCGTGTTCGCCTCCCCGTCACCAATCGCCGTACCAGTCGCAAAACTGGTAGACGCGCACTTACCGGTCGTCCCCCACGCCAAGCTCGGGTCGCTGCCGCCGCCGTTCCAGCCACTTGGCGCGGCCTCGAAACACCGCGATCCCGCTGGACGATTCATGTCCTTGTAGAAGATGCTGCCGCCACCAGGACCGGTGTCACCCACCCGAAGCGACGAACACGCCGACTCCGCAGGCCCGCCGGCCTCTCGGAGAGGTTCGGTGTCGGTCGGCGGGGAGCACGCACCCAGCGCCAAGGCCACACCAACACCAAACGCCGCGATTCCTGTAAACCTCAATCGCATACTGGCAGTGTCTCAGCGGTCACTCTGTGACGCAACCCTTCGGCGTGCCTCAGCTTCTTTGAGCGCGTGTGGTGGAGTGGTGCCTCACCCATTTTGAGCGCGTTACCTCTGTTGGGGGAAGAGCCGAAATGACCCACGGATACGTCAGGAGAGCCTGGGGAATCACCGCGCCTAGAGCAGAGGATCCGGTCCTTCGCAGCACCAAGGGCCAGTCGGAGGCACAATGGGTATGACAATCCGGCAACCAGAAGGAGCGGCATCCGCATGGCCGACAGCTCATTCGACGTAGTCAGCAAGGTGGATCGCCAGGAGGCGGACAACGCACTGAACCAGTGCTCCAAGGAGCTGCGGCAGCGGTTCGACTTCAGAAACACCGGCGCGTCCGTCGAGTGGGCCAGCGATCTGTCAGTCCTCCTGCGAGCCAGCACCGAGGAACGGGCCCTGGCGGCACTGGACGTGTTCGAGGAGAAGCTCGTCAAGCGCGGGGTGAGCTTGAAGTCCCTGGAGGCCGATGACCCCAAGCCTTCCGGCAAGGAACACCGGATCACAGCCACCTTCCAATCCGGGCTGACATCCGAGCAGGCCCGGTCAATCTCCAAGATCATCCGGGAAGAGGGGCCCAAGGCCGTCAAGATCCAGATCCAGGGAGACGAGGTCCGCGTCTCGGGCAAGAAGCGCGACGACCTGCAAGCTGTGATCTCGCTGATCAAGGAGAAGGACTTGGACTTCGCGGTCCAGTTCACCAACTACAGGTGATGTGACTGTTACCCGCGGAGTGGGGCACAATCGGTATCAAAGCCGACTCCCCGCCTTAGAGCCGACGGACTAGGACAAGGTGAAGTGAGCAAGAAGACTGAGCAGCGCGACCACGTCATAGTCCGTTTCGCTGGAGACTCCGGCGACGGGATGCAGCTCACGGGGGACCGATTCACATCGGCCACAGCGTCCTTGGGCAACGATCTGTCGACTCTCCCGGACTTCCCGGCTGAGATCCGGGCGCCAGCGGGAAGCCTCGCCGGAGTGTCGGCGTTCCAGATCCACTTCGCCGACCACGACATCCTGACACCCGGCGACGCGCCCGATGTTCTCGTGGCGATGAACCCCGCCGCGTTGAAAGCGAACATCGGCGATCTGTCAGTCGACGGCCAGCTGATAGTCAACGTGGACGAGTTTGACAGCCGCTCCCTGGCGAAGGCTGGATACGAGACCAACCCGCTAGAGGACGGATCACTGGACTCCTACAACGTCAATGCCGTGCCGCTGACTTCGCTCACGGTCGGCGCGTTGGAGCCGTTCGACATCACCAAGAAGGAAGCCGAGCGGTCCAAGAACATGTTCGCCCTCGGACTGGCGTCGTGGCTGTACAGCAGGCCGACCGAGCAGACTCGCCAGTTCCTGACCGAGAAGTTCGGCCGCAAGCCGGAGATCCTGGCGGCGAACCTCGCGGCGTTCGAAGCTGGCTGGTCATTCGGTGAGACGACTGAGTCCTTCGCGGTCCGCTACGAGGTGAAGCCCGCCAAGCTCCCTCCAGGCACTTACCGCAACGTCACCGGCAACTTGGCACTGTCCTACGGGCTGATCGCCGCCCGCGTCCGCTCGGGCCTGCGGTTGTTCCTTGGCTCGTACCCGATCACCCCGGCCTCCGACATCCTCCACGAGCTGAGCAAGCACAAGGATCTGGATGTGATGACGTTCCAGGCCGAGGACGAAATCGCGGGCGTTGGGGCGGCACTGGGCGCGGCGTACGGCGGGGCGTTGGGGATCACGACCACGAGCGGGCCGGGACTCGCGTTGAAGTCCGAGATGATCGGGCTCGCTGTCGCGCTCGAGCTGCCACTAGTCGTGGTCAATGTCCAGCGTGGAGGCCCCTCGACCGGATTGCCAACCAAGACCGAGCAGTCCGATCTGCTGCAGGCCATGTTCGGGCGAAACGGCGAGGCTCCCGTGCCTATAGTGGCGCCGCAGTCACCCGGAGACTGTTTCGACGCCGCGATCGAAGCAGCGCGCATCGCGACCAAGTACCGCACCCCCGTGCTGCTTCTCTCGGACGGGTACCTGGGGAACGGGACCGAGCCATGGCGGATCCCAGATGTTGAACAGCTGCCACGCCTGGACGTCGAGTTCGCTTCAGGGCCAAACGCGGTTGACGACGAAGGCAACGATGTCTTCTACCCGTACAAGCGCGATCCAGTCACGCTAGCCCGCCCCTGGGCCATCCCGGGAACTCCGGGGTTAGAGCACCGTCTCGGCGGGATCGAGAAGGCCGACCTCACCGGCGAGATCTCCTATGACCCCGACAACCACGACCGCCTGGTGCGGATCAGGCAGGCCAAGGTCGACGGCATCGCGTCGGACATCGCACCACTGGCCGTCGATGATCCGACCGGAGACGCCGAAGTCCTCGTACTTGGTTGGGGCTCGACCTACGGCCCGATCGGCTCGGCGGTGCGGAGGCTAAGGCGCACAGGCCACTCGGTCGCACACGCCCATCTGCGCCACCTGAACCCTTTCCCAGCCAACACGGGCGAAGTCCTGCGCGGGTACAAACGCGTGGTGATCCCGGAGATGAACCTGGGACAGCTCCGAATGCTGATCCGGGCGAAGTACCTCGTCGACGCCGAGGGCTACAACCAGGTTCGCGGCATGCCGTTCCGGTCCGAGGAGTTGGCTGAAGTGATCCTGTCCACCCTCGCTCCGTCCGCCGACACGTCCGAGAGACCGCCCCACGCTACACAGGGAGGTGCGCGATGACATCTGACGCGAGCTTGCGGTTCCCGGTGCTGAACCTGGTACCGAAGGCCGCTGCCAAGCAGAGTGCCCGGGACTTCAAGAGCGGTCAAGAAGTGAGGTGGTGCCCAGGCTGCGGCGACTACGCCATCCTCGCCGGAGTCCAGAGCTTCCTGCCCGCCCTCGGCATCAAGCGCGAGAACGTCGTGTTCATCTCCGGAATCGGCTGCTCCAGCCGGTTCCCCTACTACATGAACACCTATGGCATGCACTCCATCCACGGCCGCGCGCCCACGATCGCGACAGGCCTGGCGGTTTCTCGCCCCGATCTGTCGGTGTGGGTGGTTTCCGGCGACGGTGACTCGCTCAGCATCGGCGGCAACCACTTGATCCACGCGCTGCGCCGCAACGTCAACATCAAGATCCTCTTGTTCAACAACCGGATCTACGGGCTGACGAAGGGGCAGTATTCACCCACGTCGGAACAGGGCAAGATCACCAAGTCGAGCCCGATGGGATCGCTGGACTATCCCTTCAACCCGGTTTCGCTCGCCCTGGGCGCGGAGTCAACGTTCGTGGCTCGCACGATCGATAGCGATCGCAAGCATCTGGTCTCGGTCCTATCCGCGGCAGCCGCCCATGAAGGGTCGGCGCTTGTGGAGATCTACCAGAACTGCAACATCTTCAACGACGGCGCGTACCAGAATCTCAAGGACCCAGACACCCGGGATGACGACATGATCAGGCTGGAGCACACTCAGCCGATCCGATTCGGAAGCGACGGCGACAAGGGCGTAGTGCGCCGCCCTGACGGCACGATTCGCGTCGTCAGCGTCTCCGACGTGGGTGAATCCGCGCTGCTCGTACATGACGTCCACGCCCCCGACCCAGGGGTAGCGTTCGCCCTGTCTCGGCTCGCCGATCCCACGACCTTGCGTGACACGGCCATCGGGGTCTTCCGGGACGTCCACCGGGCATCCTACGACCGGCTCGCCCGCCAACAGATGGAGGAGGCCGGGAAGCACGAGGGTTCGGACGAAGACGCCCTGGCCGACCTGCTTCATGGCAAGGACACCTGGGAAATCGCCTGACCGGCAGCCCCGTAGCCTGTCTGCGTGACATTCCTGCCGGACCCATTCCAGACCCCCGAACGCCGGGCGCTCGCCGCATCAGTGAACGGCTTCATGGCCGAACACGTAGCCCCGAACATGCCCGAATGGGAGGAACAGGGGGAACTCCCACTGTGGCTCCACGCCGAGGCCGCCAAGGTCGGACTGCTGGGGATCGGCTACCCGGAGAACGTCGGGGGCAGCGGCGGAGATGCCATAGATCTGGCCATCGTCCTTGAGGAAACGCTGCGCGCTGGGGGCAGTGGCGGTGTCATGGCGGCACTGTTCACTCACGGCATCGCCACTCCGCACATTGTCGATGAGGCCCAGCGCCGTCTCGACCGTGGTGACCGAGCGGGTGCCGACTACTTGCTCGACCACTTCGTTAGGCCCGTTCTCGCCGGCCAAGCCCTGTCGGCTCTGGCGGTCACCGAGCCGGATGGCGGCTCTGACGTGGCTCACCTGCGGACGCGAGCCACCCGCCACGACGGTGAGCTGACGATCTCAGGCGCCAAGACCTACATAACCAGCGGAGCTCGCGCTGATCATGTCGTCGTGGCGGTACGCACCGGGGGGCCGGGCGCCGCTGGAGTCTCGCTGGCCGTCGTTGAACGAGGAATGCCTGGCTTCAGCGTCACTCGACGGCTCGACAAGATGGGCTGGCGGTGCAGCGACACCGCTGAGCTAGCGTTCGTGGACGTCCGCGTCCCCGAGGCCAATCTGCTCGGCGCCGAAGAGGGGTTCGCGTCTCTGGCCCGACATTTCGTCACCGAACGCCTAACCCTTGCCATCACTGGCTACGCCACCGCCCAGCGATGCCTGGATCTGACGCTGCGCTGGTGCCGAGAGCGCGAGACCTTCGGCAGACCACTGATCACCCGGCAGGTCGTTCGGCACACGCTGGTCGAAATGCACCGGCGCACTGACGTGGCGCGCCGCTACTCGCGCGAAGTCGCCGTAAGGCATGCCGCCGGTGAGGAAGTGACTGCCCTGGCCATACTCGCCAAACAGACTGCGGTCGAGGCATGCGAGTACGTCGTCGACCGCGCGGTTCAGCTGCACGGCGGCGCCGGGTATATGCGGGACAGTGAGGTCGAGCGCCACTACAGGGATGCGCGCATCCTTGGAATCGGAGGCGGCGCCACGGAAGTCATGACCGACCTAGCCGCGAGGCTGCTCCTTTGAGGGCTGGGGTCCCGGCTGCGGCGCCAAGCCCTCAGAACGTGCGGGCCACCGCATAGTCGCATAGCTGCCTCAGCGCGGCTGTGGCAGCGACGTCAGGCAGTCCAGCCAGGCACTCCCTGGCTTCGTCAGCTCTTCGATGAGCTTCGGCGCGGGCCAGATCCACGGCTTCGTGATCGCGCAGGAGCTTCAGGGCTTCAGCGTGCTCGTCATCGTCAGTCAGCGGACGGGAGAGCAGTTCCCGCAAACGCTCGTCGCGCGGGTTGTCGCCTCCCAGCACGATCAGCGCGGGCAAGGTCGCAACCCCCTCTCGAAGATCGGTCCCCGGCGTCTTGCCTGACTCGTTGGACTCGCTGGTGATGTCAACCAAGTCGTCAGCCAGTTGGAAGGCCACGCCGATCCGCTCACCGAACGCGGTCAAAGCATCCACCGTTGCTTCGTCGGCGCCGGAAAGAGACGTGCCGAACTTGGCGGCCGTGGAGATCAATGACCCCGTCTTGTCAGCCAGGACTGACAAGTGGTGGTCTATCGCGCCCTCGCCTTCCAGTGGGCCCTGAGTCTCGCGGATCTGACCAACACACAGCCTCTCGAACGTTTGCGCCTGCAACTGGACGGCTTCCGAGCCCAGACTGGCCAGGATCTCCGAAGCGCGAGCGAAGAGGAAATCCCCGGCGAGGATCGCGATGGTGTTTCCCCAGCGCGCGTTCACCGACTCAGTCCCGCGTCTGCGGGGCGCCTCATCCATCACGTCGTCGTGGTACAGGGTCGCTAGATGAGTCAGTTCAACTACGACCGCGGCTGGAATGATCCCCGGCGAGGTCGGGTCGCCGTATTGAGCGGCCAGCAGCACCACCATGGGACGGAAACGCTTGCCTCCGGCGTCCAGAAGGTGATGCGAGACTTCTGACACCAGGGGGTTTTCGCTCTTGACCGCATCGGCCAGGGCAGCTTCCACACTGTCCAAGCCAGCCAGGATTCGCCGCTCCAACTCGGCGTCCCCCACGTTGAAACCGCTTGGCGCCTGAACTTTGGCCATTCCACGAGGGTAGGCGATGCCACCGACGGGAGCGAAGTCGTGTCAGTAGGCCGACGTTCCTGCGGTAGGCCGACGTTCTACTGGGGGTCCCCCTTCCCCAGAGGGGATGCCCCTACCCGGCGAAGCCGGGGAGGGGGAGGGGTTTACCGGCTCATCAAAGTCGAGGGTGTGGTCGGGATCTGAACCCGGCTGTCTCCAGCAGGCATGGGCGATGTGGTCGGTGAGTCGATTGAGCCGACTGCGCGGGCATCCGGCGTGAGCCAACGCGTCCGCTTGACACCCCCCCCCGGAGGAGCTACGGTGCGTGGTCAACGGGTGACGGCGTGTGGTGAGCGTTCCCGCAGAAGCAAGTTGCACGAAAGGACGGCGTGATCATGCATTTCAACGTGAGAGGCAACGGTAGGTCAGTCCAGATTGCGGTGGCGTTGACTGGCGCCCTTCTGCTCGCGGCTTGCGGCGGCACCGCTGACGACGCTGTGCGACGAGAGGCCGGCCCCCGGGAAGCCCAGCACGGCGCGGAGGCCGTGGCCTTCCAAGAAGCCGCGCAACCGTCTGGCTCCGCCGAGGAGGCCAGACGCCGAAGCCGCCTTGTGGGCGGCAAGGCCAATGGACCCAGTCCGTCCGGGTGTCGTATCAAATCGCATAACCCACACCTCTCGCATCACAAGAAGGGGAGAGTGAACGTCGGGGCCACCGCGAAATGCGAGGCCTACGTCAGTGCATTGCATGCCGAGTCACAGCTCCAGGAAACCGCCTGGTACGGCTGGGCCGATATCGGCGTCCCCGGATCGAAGACGATCTTGGTCTCCAAGTATGTGAGGGTCTACGGCCACGACAAATGCCATGTGACCGCCACGTACAGGGGCAAGGGGTACGGGCGGAGCATTGAGAAGAGCGGGACGTACGAACGTGGGAAGGTTGGCAAGAGCTGGTACGCCGTCCGCTGCACCGTCACGGGGAAGCGGAACTGAGCGCGAGTATGCGGCAAGCGATAGCGTGCCCACATATCAGGCAAGGTGTCTCGCTGGTGCTGTGTCTGCAGCTGCTTGTGGCGGGCTGCGCGTTCAGAGAGGGGTCGAACATGGCGTCTGAGGAACCTGGAGAGGTCTCGTTTCCTCCCGAAGGGCCTGAGTTCCTTCTCGTTCGGCCCGTGTCGGACTCGCCGCCGGAGGCGGTGATAACGCGCGCCGACGGCGGGTCCTTCGAGCCGGAGCTCATGGCCTATGTGTGGGCGGTCGACGGGGAGCTGGTCAAGCAACAGCCGCCGAACCCCGTGGTATGGCCGACTCCCCAGGGCCCGCTCAAGGGCGCGACACTGAGCTTCGGCCACGTCGCTTCACCGTGGGAGGTGGACATGCGGGTGTTCCGAGGCGGACTGGGTGCTGACGGCGTCCCTTCGAGTGAGCCGAAGATCGTGACAATCTGTGATCAATCGGTCGGCAGCAGGCTTCCCTGCCGCGACGATGATGGATGGTCACGGGCATTCAAGATCCCGGAAGCGGCCGACAGTCGTGACTTCTCACCCTACGTAGTCGTTTTCGCGCAGTGGTCAGTGCTTCCGTCGGACGGCCCGCGCTTGGGAATCGATGAACCCCCGCCCAACTTCACCGCGTCGTGGATCCTGCGCACCCGCTGAGCGCCCGACCGCCATCCCTTCTCCGACAGCCATCGCAGACAGATGGCGCGAATCCGGGTCTTCGCATTAAGGGGCTCTTCACAAATGAGGGTGTAGGGGTGGGGGCGGGTCGATCGCCGAAGCCGGACCCGGGCGCCGGTGCTCGGACACGGCGGCGCGCACGCGGCGCGCACGCGGCGCGCACGCGGGGTGGCGCGGATGCCTTGACTCAGGCGGTCAGCGAACGAAAAGATCAGCCCGGCTCGCCAGGTCCAGGATGGGCTGAGGGAAGACTCCAAGCACTATCGTCGCCAGCGCCCCGAACCCGATAGCCAGGCGAGTGTAGGCGCTAGGCACGGCGATCTCGGCGGGCTCGGACGGAGGTGCGGAGAAGAACATCACGACCACAACCCGCAGGTAGAAGAAGGCCGCGATCGCGCTCGCCAGGACCGCGCACAGCACCAGCCAGCCCGCTCCGGCGGTAGCGGCGGCCGCGAACACAGCGAACTTCCCGACGAACCCAGCGGTCAGCGGTATCCCCGCGAATGACAGTAGGAACAGGGTCAAGGCCCCGGCGATCCACGGACTGCGCCGTCCCATCCCCCGCCATTGGTCCAACGTCGACGCTTCTCCGCTTGGGCTCCGAGCGAGGGTCAACAGTCCGAAAGCGCCAACCGTCGCCAGAGCGTAGGTCACCAGGTAGAACATCGTCGCGGTCAGGCCTTCCGGACTCACCGCGATGACGCCCAGTAGCAAGAACCCGGCGTGGGTGATCGAGGAGTAGGCCAGCAGGCGCTTGATGTCAGTTTGCGCCAGAGCTATCACTGAGCCAAAGAAGAACGTAAGTATGGCGATCGCCCAGAACGCTGGACGCCAGTCCCAGGCCGCTCCGGCGAACGCCACGTACATCAGACGCAGGAACGCCCCGAACGCGGCGATCTTCACGCCCGTCGCCATGAAAGCAGTGATCGGAGTGGGCGCTCCCTGGTACACGTCCGGGGCCCACGAGTGGAACGGGACGGCCGACACCTTGAAGAACAGTCCGACGCACAACAGGCCCATACCGCCGAGGAACAGGCCCGACATCGCTGGCTGCGCTGTCACAGCGGTGGCGATCGCGCTGAGAGTCACGCTGCCCGCGTATCCGTAGATCAGGGCAGCGCCGTACAGGAAGAACGCCGACGAGAACGCCCCCAGGATGAAGTACTTCAGACCCGCTTCCTGACTGAGTAACCGGCGCCTCCTGGCCATTCCGGCCAGCAGGTACAGCGGCAGGCTCATGATCTCCAGCGCGATGAACATGGTCACGAGGTCGTTGGCCGCCGTGAACAACAGCATGCCCCCGACTGAGAACAGGAACAGCGGCCAGATCTCGGTCTGCGAGTACCCGCGTGCGGTCAACTCCCGCTCGTCTGTCGTACCGGGCATCGCCGACGCTCGTGCCGCGAAGGCATCGCCGGAGGGGTCCACGCGCCTCTCGGCCATGAGCAGGGCCACAAGGACGGCGATCAGAAGGATCGCGCCCTGAAGGAACAGCGCCGGACCGTCGATCGCGATGGCGCCGCCGACGACCAGTTGGAACGAGCCCGCGGCCAGAACCACCATGGCGAACGCGGCGATAAGGGCCGCGAATGTCAGTGTGAGCTGCACCTGACGGCGGGCTGACCGGCCCAGGAACGCCTCCAACACCACGCCGATCGAGCCAGCGGCCAGCACGATGGCGATCGGGGCTACCTGGAGCCACGCGATCTCGGGGAACGCGATTGGTTCAGCGATCACGGCTGCGATGGAACTCACGGCTCAACCCTCCCCAGGCTGTCGGCTTGGACCGGGTGTGGCGGGTCGGTCACTCCTACCCACTCCATCGTGGTCCGGACAGCCGGGTTGATCACTTCGAGCACTGGGCCTGGGAAGAAACCGAGCACGATCATCAAGGCCATCAGAGGCGCGAGCGCCCATTTCTCCCGACCGGACAAGTCATGCATGCCCTTGACTGACTCCGCGGGCGCGCCGGTCATCGTGCGCTGGTAGAGCAGCAGCACGTACAGCGACGCGAGGATGATCGCCACAGTCGCCGCCGCGCCCAGCCACGGGTACCGAGAGAACGTGCCCACCAGAACCAGGAACTCAGAAAGGAATGTCATCATCCCCGGCAAGGCCAGGGCCGACAGCCCGGCGACCAGGAAGAACCCAGCCAGCACAGGAGCGACCTTGTTGACTCCACCGAAGTCCGCCACGAGCGACGACCGGCGCCTGGCGATCATGTAGCCCAGCACCCCAAACAGCAACGCGGTGCTTATCCCGTGGCCCAGCATGTAGAACGCCGAACCTGACTGTCCCTGGGATGTGAAGACGAATATCCCCAGCGTGATGAAGCCGAAGTGCGAAAGCGAGACATACCCGAACAGCCGCTTGATGTCCTTCTGGCCGATGGCCACCAGCGCCCCGTAGAAGATCCCGATGACGGCCATCGCGATGACGATGGGCGCGAACGACTGGGACGCTTCGGGGAACAGCGGCAGAGCCAGGCGCAGCATCCCGAAAGTGCCAATCTTGTCCAGCACCCCAATCAGCAACGCCGCCGTGCCTGGAGTCGCCGATCCAGAAGCGCTCGGCAGCCAACTGTGAAGAGGCCAAAGCGGAGCCTTGATGGCGAACGCCAGGAAGAACCCCCAGAACAGCCACCCCTGCAACGTCGGGTCAATCTCGATCGACAGCAGGTCGGGCAGGTACATCGTCGGGTACCCGAAGGCCTGAAGCGAGACGTACCAAAGCACCGCCAAAGCGGCCAGCATCACCAGGCCGCCGACAAGGCTGTAGATCAGGAACCTGATCGCCGCGTACGCCCGTCGACCGGTCCCGTACCTCCCGATCATGAAGTACACAGGGATCAGAACGGCCTCGAAGAAGACGTAGAACAGCAGGACGTCGAGTGAGGCGAACACTCCGATCACGAATGCCTCGAGCACGAGCATGAGCGCGAAGTAGCCCTTGACACTGCCCTGCGGCTGCGACCCATTGGACAGTCCGGCGGTGACTTCCACATCGTTCCAGCCGACCATGATGACGATCGGGACCAGCAGCGTCGCCAGCAGGATCAGCACCAGCCCGATCCCGTCCACGCCGACGGAGTATGTGATGCCGAGGGTAGGTATCCACTGATGGGTCTCTACGAACTGGAACGCCTGCGTTGAGCCGGCATCGTAGGCGATCGCCAGCACGACCGCGATCGCGAAGGTGGCTGTCGCGACCATGAGCGCGACGCGCTTGGCCACGGCCGGCTGCCCGGACGGCAGGAACGCCACGACGACCGACCCGACCAGGGGCACGAGTCCGAGGACAGTCAAGATTCCCATCAGATCACCCTCGAAACCACGAGGACGCCGCCGAGTAGCAAGACCCCGAAGACCATGATCAACGCGTAGCTCCTAATGAAACCGCTCTGCACCAGCCGCAATCGCTCACCCGCACCCGCGAATGCCGCGGCGACACCACGCACAGCACCGTCCACACCGCTGCCGTCGAACCACACCAGTAGCCGGGTCAAGTACTGGCCCGGCCGCATGAACAGGGTCTCGTTGACCGCGTCGTCGTACAGGTTGTGCCGGGCGGCGACGGTTAGCGGACTCACCTGCTTCGGCGGCGACTCGGGCACCTCCCGCGCGGCGTACTGCCTCCAGGCCAGCACGATGCCCACAGCGATGGTCGCCAAAGTGATGCCTTGCAACAGTCCCTCAGCGATGGGAAGTTCACCGGCTTCGAACCCGGTGATGGGCTCGAGCCAGGACTCAAGATCAAGCACGTACACACTGATCAACCCGCCGAACAGTGCGCCGAAAGACAGCAGGATCATGGGAAACGTCATGACCGCGGGGGATTCATGCGGATGAGCGTCGTCCGTCCAGCGCTTCTTGCCGAAGAAGGTCATCGCCAGCATGCGCGTCATGTAGAACGCTGTTAGCCCCGCAGCGAAGATCGCCGCCACCCCGGCCAACCAGTTCTGACTCAGGGCGGCCTTGATTATGTCGTCCTTGGAGAAGAACGAGTCGAACGGCGGAATTCCGGTGATTCCCAGGTAGCCGCACACGAATGTTCCGAAAGTCACGACCATCACGGCACGCAGCGCGCCGAAGCGGCGCATGTCCAGCTGGTCCTTCATGGCGTGCATGACCGAGCCCGCTCCAAGGAACAGGTCCGCCTTGAACATCCCGTGCATCAGCAGGTGGAAGATCGCGAAGACGTACCCGGCCGGCCCGAGACCCGCGGCCAGGAACATGTACCCGATCTGGCTCATGGTCGACCCGGCGAGGGCCTTCTTGATGTCGTCCTTCGCGCAACCGATGATGGCGCCCATCAGCATCGTGATAATCCCGACCGCCAGAACGAAACTCAGCGCGGCGCCGCTCAGGTCGAAGATCGCGTTGCTACGCACGATGAGGTAGACGCCCGCCGTGACCATGGTCGCCGCGTGGATCAGAGCCGACACGGGGGTCGGGCCTTCCATCGCGTCAAGCAGCCATGCCTGCAGGGGGAACTGGGCGCTCTTGCCGACAGCCGCTAGCAGCAACGCCAGACCCAGGACGGTCAGCGTCGTGCTGTCAGCGTTCTCCGCGCCAGTGAAGACATCCGAGAACGCCACCGACCCGAACGTGACGAACATCAGCATGATCGCGATGCCCAGCCCCACGTCACCGACACGGTTCATCACGAAGGCCTTCTTCGCGGCCACCGCTGCGGAGTCCCTGAACTGCCAGAAACCGATCAGCAAGTAGGAAGCCAGGCCGACGCCCTCCCAGCCCACATACAGCAGCAGGTAGTTGTCAGCAAGAACCAGAAGCAGCATCGCGGCGACGAACAGGTTCATCATCGCGAAGAACTTGCGTCTGTCGGGATCCTCGGCCATGTAGCCGATCGAGTAGATGTGTATCAGGGACCCAACGCCGGTGATCAGCAGCACGAAGACCAACGACAACGGATCCAGGCGCAGGGCGAAGTCAGCGTTGAAGGTCCCAGCGAAAGCCCAGTCCCACAGGTCCAGGGTTACGATCCGGTCCTGAACCGGCAACGACATCATCTGGACGAGCAGCGCAACCGCCAGCGCGAAGGACCCCAGCGGCATCACGACACCTAGCAGGTGGCCCCACGCGTTTGTCCTGCGCCCGCCCAGGAACAGTGCCAGCGCACCTACAACGGGGAACGCGACAAGCAGCCACATCAGCGAGAAGCCGCCTCCCGCCGCGCCCGCTGTGATAGCCGAGGTGATCGGTTCGACCGCCTCGTCTGAAATCGACATTGGAATCATGGATCAGTTCCTCAGCAGGCTGGGTTCGTCGATGGAGGCCGACCGCCGGGTCCGGAAGATGGTCATGATGATCGCGAGTCCGACCACGACTTCCGCGGCAGCCACGATCATCACGAAGAACGCGATCACCTGGCCGTCCAGATTCCCGTTGATCCGGGCGAACGCCACAAACGCCAGGTTCGCCGCATTGAGCATCAGCTCGACCGACATGAACACGACGATCGCATTGCGCCGGATCAAGACACCGAGCATGCCGATGCCGAACAGAACAGCTGACAGCATCACGTACGCCGAAGGATCCATCACTCACCCTCCGTCCGGGTCCCTGTCTCGTCCTCGGAGGGCGGGTAAACCTCCGAGGAGTCCACATGACCGTCGATTCCCGCTAGCTCCTCGGATCGCACAACCTCTTCGCCGACCGAGATCTCGGCGACCTCCGCGATATCCGCGGCGATCTCCCCAGCGGTCGTCGACAGCCTGGAGCGCCGCTCACCTCGCAGCGGTACCGGCACCGATGCCTCGGAGATGCTTCCGTCCGGCAGAAGCGCGGGCGTGCCGATGGCGTTGCTTGTCGCCAGTACGCCCGCGACTGGCAGCGCCCCGGGATGCTGTCCTTCAGCGAACGCGGCGATCCTGTCCTGGGCCATCTCACGCTGGCCGCGCCGTGGTGCCCAGCGCTCGCGATGGGTGAGGATGAGAGCGCCTAGGGCGGCCGTTATCAAGAGCGCCGCCACTACCTCCAGGTCGACCAGATACTTGGTGAACATCAGGCGAGCGAGTCCCTCGACGTTGCCGCCGGATGCGGCGTTGGCGTCTTCCAGCCCTACGGTGGTCACGTTCGCCAGGGCGCCACCGATAGCGATGACCATGACGGCGACGAACCCAGCGACAAGAACGACGGCCGCTATGCGCTGGCCCTTGAGCGTCTCGATCAGTGAGTCGGACGAGTCGACCCCGATCAGCATCAGAACGAACAGGAACAGCATCATGACCGCACCCGTGTAGACGATCACTTGGACTAGGCCCAAGAAGACCGCGTCGTTCGCCGCGTACAGGATCGCCAGGTTGACCATCGTCAGCGCGACGAACAGCGCGCTGTGCACCGGCTTCCGAGACAGGATCAGCCCCAGCGCTCCCATCACCGCCAGAGTGCCGCAGATCCAGAAGGTGATTTCTTCGCCCGAGCTCATGGTCTGCCCAACCGCGTCGACAACCGGGTTCATGACGAGGCCTCCGAGCTGCTCGAGGCTGGTTCCCGCGACTGCGGCGCCTGGCCTGTCACGGAACCCAAGTAGTAGTCACGCTCGGTGGCACCTTCCGCCATGCCGTGCGGAGGCGCGACCATCCCGCCGGTCAACGGAGCCAAGAGTTGGTCCTTGTCATAGATCAGGGCAGCCCTGCTGGTGTCGGCCAGCTCGAAATCGTGTGTCATGGTCAACGCCCGGGTCGGGCACGCCTCAATGCATAGCCCGCAGAAGATGCACCGGGTGTAGTTGACCTGATAGACGCGTCCATAGCGCTCGCCGGGCGAGAATCTTAGGGCCTCGGTGTTGCTCGCCCCCTGGACGTAGATCGCGTCCGCGGGGCAAGCCCACGCGCACAGCTCGCACCCAACGCACTTTTCCAGCCCGTCCGGATAACGATTCAGCTGATGCCTGCCGTGAAACCGAGGCTTCGGCGGGTACTTGGCCTTCTGCTCCGGATACTGCTCGGTGACAACACGCTGGAACATCGTTCGGAACGTGACCCAGAAACCCCGGAGCGAGGGGGGCAGCTCAGGCATCGTGTGCCTCCCCGCTCGCGCCTGGCGACGACACGGTGGCCGGTCCCGAAACCCGGGATGTGTACACCAGGTGCTGCCCTGGCAACAAAGGCACGGGGAAGATCTCGTCTGTCACGTCCAGGACATCGCTGACTTCCTCCGGCGGCTCTTCGTCCTGAACGCGGCGAAGTTGCGCTAGCAGAACCACGAGCAGCAACACGGCTAGCGCCACGGCCGCGATGATCAGCATCTGGCTAGCTGAAGTGCCCGACTGATCCCTGGCGACCCTGGCTCCGGATACGAGCACGATCCACACCAGCGACACCGGGATGAGGAACTTCCAACCGAATGACATGAACTGGTCGTAGCGCAGTCTGGGCAGGGTCCCCCTCAGCCAGATGTACAAGAAGATGAAGCACAAGGTCTTCAGCAGCCACCACAGCATCGGCAGCCAACCCTCATTGACGCCTGGGATGAGCGACAAAGGCCAGGGCGCCAGCCAGCCACCCAGGAACAGGGTCGTGGCGATGCTGGCGACGGTGACCATGTTGATGTACTCGGCCAGGAAGAACATCGCGAACTTCAGCGACGAGTACTCGGTGTGGAACCCGCCGACCAGTTCGCTCTCCGCCTCAGGAAGGTCGAAGGGGGCGCGGTTTGTCTCCCCAATCATCGCCGTCACGTAGATGACGAACGAGGGTGCCAGCATGACCGCGAACCACACCGACTGCTGCGCGGAGATGATCTGCGACGTTGACATCGTCCCGGCGTACAAGAACACCGCGACAAAGGACAGCCCCATCGAAATCTCGTAGGAGATCATCTGGGCGCTCGACCTCAAGCCCCCCAGCAACGGGTATGTGGAACCGGAAGACCACCCCGCGAGGACGATCCCGTAGATGCCGATCGACGCCACGGCGAACACATAAAGCACCGACTGCGGGAAGTCGGTGAGCTGCAACGGAGTCTCGACGCCGAAGATCGACACTGTGGGACCGAAGGGGATAACAGCGTAGGCCGCGAACGCTGTCGTAGCGCTCAGCAATGGAGCTAGCCAGTAGACGGCCTTGTGGGCCGTCACGGGGATGATCTCTTCCTTCAACGCGAGCTTGACACCATCGAGCAGCGGCTGAAGCAGTCCGAACGGCCCGGCACGGTTCGGCCCGATGCGCGATTGCATTCTGCCGACGACCCTGCGCTCCAACCAGATCGTGAACAGGACCACTAGCACTAGGAGCGCGACGACTCCAACGGTCTTCACCGCGACAAGCCAGAGCGGGTCATTGCCGAAAGCGGAAAGTTCAGGCATCACTGCCCCCTCTCGCCAGTCGCACTGTGTCGCCCTGGCGGGCTCGCAGCGTCGCGATCCTGGAATCTGGTGAGTTCGCCGGAATCCACACGATCCCGTCCGGCATGTCGGTCAGCTTGGCGGGCACGGTGATCGAACCGGATCCAGAGGACACGCTAACGGGGTCTCCATCGGCCACGCCGACGCCAGCGGCTGTCGCGGCGCTGAGCCTGGCAACGGTCGGCTTGCGCGTTCCCGCCAGGAACGGCTCGCCTTCTTGCATCACTCCCAGGTCAAGCAGCAGGCGCCACGTCGCGAGCACCGCTTCACCCGGCCCGGGAAGCGCACCTGGCCCGACGTCGGCATCGGGCCCTCCGGCCCCGGGAGGGGGTGCAGTCCGCGCGCCGGTCCATCTGCCGAGCGAGCCCAGTTCGGCGTTCAGCTCGGCAGCGGTCCGAGGTGGCACGTCCAGCCCCATGCGCTCGGACAGCATCGCCAAGACCTCAGCGTCGGAGTACGAGCCGGGGCGGTTGAAGACCGCGGGGAAATCGCGCTGTCGGCCCTCCCAGTTCACGAATCCCCCTGCCTTCTCGGCGACTACGGCAACGGGGAATACGACATCGGCTAGGCCGGTCACTTCCGTTGGCCGTGTCTCCAGGGAGACCACGAACGGAACAGCTTCTACAGCGCGCATGAAGCCGTCGGGATCCGCCAGATCCGCCACTTCGACCCCGGCCACGACCAGGGCACCAAGACTCGGCACGGTCTCACCACCCGAACCGGTCCCCCCATCCCGCGCGACGTGTTCGTCAACGGCGGCGATCATGCCCTCAAGGTCCAACCCGGCTTCCGTCGGCAATCGAGTCGGCTCGGTCCCCCACGAAGCGGCTACTTCCGCGCGTGCCACTACATCAGCCAAGGGCCGTCCGCCGGGAAGCAGCCCAGGCAGGCAACCAGCTTCGAGCGCCCCTCGTTCACCAGCTCGGCGAGGCATCCATGCCAGCATCGCGCCGGTCTTGTCGGCTAGGGCCGTCGCGGCGGAGAAAGCGCCAGCCGACTCAGCCAGCCGCTCACCCACCATGATCAAAGCGCCCGGCTTCTTCAGCAGCTCAATATCCGCTGTCGGCAGACCCGCCAGGGTCTCGGCTTCCGCACCGGGCACGGCCGCATGCAGTCTGCCGCCGCACTTGCGCACACCCTCGGACATGAATGGAGCGACACTGATTACCTCAGTCACGCCGTTCCTGGCGGCCTTGCGCAGCCGCAAGAAGACAATCGGGGATTCCTCTTCCGGCTCGAACCCGACCAGCAGAACAGCTGGCGCCGAATCCAAGTTCTGGTAGGTCGGGCCGAACGTGCCAGCCACACGGGCAGCCAGGAAATCGGCCTCCTCCCAGGACGCCGCCCGGGCCCTGAAATCGACGCTGTCAGTGCCCATCGCGACGCGGGCGAATCTTGAGTACGCGTAGGCGTCCTCGACGGTCAACCGGCCGCCCACAACGAATCCGGCACGCCCCCTGGCCCCGGACAGCCCCGCCGCGGCGTGCGATATCGCTTCTGGCCAAGACGCTGGGCGGAGTTCGCCGCCTTCGCGAACTAGCGGCGTAGTCAGTCGGCCCCCATCGGCGTAGGTGAACGCGTACCTGCCCTTGTCGCAGTTCCAGTCTTCATTGACATCCGAGTCTTCCCAGGCCAGCCGGCGCATCACCGCCTCGTGCCTGTAGTCGGTCCGCAGAGCGCAGCCGCAGGCGCAGTGCTCGCACACTGTGGGCACGCTCACGAGATCGAACGGACGAGCGCGGAACCGGTAGCCAACGCTGGTCAGCGCCCCCACTGGACAGATCTGCACGGTGTTGCCGGAGAAGTATGAGTCGAACGGTTCCTCACCGATGCCGACTTGCTGGCTGGCTCCGCGCTGCTGCAGCGAGATGAATGGATCACCGGCGATCTGGGCGGCGAATCTGGTGCAACGCGCACACGACACGCATCGCTCGCGGTCCAGCAGGATTTCGCTGTTCACGTTGACCGGCTTGGGGAACTTCCGCTTGGCCAAATGGAATCGGGATTCTGCATTGCCCGCCGACATCGCCTGATTCTGCAGGGGGCACTCGCCTCCCTTGTCACACACGGGGCAGTCCAGTGGGTGGTTCAGCAGCAGGAACTCCATCACGCCGCGTTGCGCCGTGTCAGCTTCCGCGCTGGCGAACTGGGTCTTCACGACCATGTCGTCGCCCAGGGGGATCGCGCAGGAAGGCTGAGGTTTGCCCATCCCCTCGATTTCCACCAGGCACATCCGGCACGCCGCGACCGGGTCGAGTCTGGGGTGATCGCAGAATCGAGGAATCTCGATCCCAAGTAGCTCAGCCGCCCTGATGATCATGGTGCCCTTTGGCACAGTGATCTGGCGTCCATCGATGACGCCCGTCGCCGTGTTGGACACCTTGGGCGCGACTTCGGGCTTGGTGGCGGTCACTTGAGAACTCCGGTGAGCGAAGGGGCGGGAATGACCATGGTTTCCGCCGGGTCGAAAACTTCGTCAGGCGCTTCAACGCAAGACGCTTCAAACTCGTCGCGGAAGTACTTCAGTGCCGCCGGGTACGGAGTGGACGCCGCGTCACCCAGGGCACAGAACGAACGTCCGAAGATGTTCTGGCACAACTCCACGAGCCGGTCCACGTCCTCGGCTCGGCCGGCGCCCTTGGTGAACTCCTTCAGTGCCCCGCTGATCCAATATGTGCCTTCGCGGCAGGGTGAACACTTGCCGCACGACTCGTGCTTGTAGAACTCCAGCCAGCGGCTGATCGCCTTCACGACACTGGTGGTCTCGTCGAACACCATGGGCGTGCCGGTTCCCAGCATGCTTCCGGCTGCCGCGATGTCCTCGTACGTCATCGGAATGTCCAGGTGCTCCGCAAGCAGCATCGGCACGCTCGAACCACCCGGCAGCCAGAACTTCAGCGAATGCCCGTCCCTGATGCCGCCGGCGTAGTCCAGTAGCTCGGCCATCGTTGTTCCGAGCGGCGCTTCATAGATGCCAGGGCGCTTGACGTGCCCGGACACCGCGAACACCTTGAACCCGGGTGACTTCTGGGTGCCGAAGCCGCGGAACCACGTCGTGCCGTTCTCAATGATGTACGGCACTGAAGCGATCGTTTCGACGTTATTGACCACGGTTGGTGACGCGTACAGCCCAGAGGTCGCCGGGAACGGCGGCTTCAGTCTTGGCTGCCCGCGCCTGCCCTCCAGCGAGTCAAGAAGCGCGGTCTCCTCGCCGCAGATGTATGCCCCGGCGCCAGGGTGGACAACGACGTCAAGGTCCATGCCGGAACCGAGTACGTTGCGCCCGATGAAACCGGCGGCACGCGCCTCTTCGACGGCACGGCGGAGTCGGCGCATTGGGTGCGGAACTTCGCCACGTATGTAGATGAAGGCGTGCTTGGCGCGAAACGCCCAGCACGCGATGACGATGCCTTCGACCAGTGCGTGGGGATTCGCCAACAGGATCGGGATGTCCTTGCACGCCCCGGGCTCGGATTCGTCGGCGTTCACCACGAGGTAGTGCGGCCGGTCGTCGCCCTGAGGGACGAAGCCCCACTTCATGCCCGTCGGGAAGCCGGCACCCCCACGGCCCCGCAACCCTGAATCCTTGATGTGCCCGATGACGTCATCGGGGGACATCGCCAGTGCCTTGACCACCGCGGAGTATCCGCCGTGCCTGCGGTAGCCCTCGATCGTGAACGAGTCGGCCTCATCCCAGTGGGCCGTAATGACTGGTGTTAGCGGCATCAGCGGCTCTCGCCCAACTCACGGGCACGGGTGAGTCCGGCGAGCATCAGATCATCCGCGCCGCCGCCTTCGTGCGCCAGCCCGTCGTCTAGCCCCGCGATCGTTCGCTCCGACGCCTTCCAGCCTCGAACCGCCGGACCCCGCGTGGGCTGGACTTCTTCGCCGCGCTCCAACTTGTCGATCACATCCATGGCGTCCTCGACCGACGTCTGGTCGAAGTACTCCCAGTCCACGGTCATCACGGGTGCGTGTGTGCAGGCCGCCTGGCACTCGATCCGCTCCAGGGTGAATGATCCGTCCGGAGTCGATTCGCAGTTGCCCACACCGAGCCGCCTCGCGACCGCTTCGTAGACCGCGTCCCCGCCCAAGAGTCCGCACATGGCGTTGACACACACGCCGATGTGGTGTTCGCCGCCCGTGCTGGAACGGCGGTACATGGTGTAGAAAGTCGCGACCGCGTTGACCTCAGCGGTTGAAAGATCCAGGATCTCGGAGCAGACTTCAATGCCCTCGGACGTGACCATGGCCTCTTCGGACTGCAGCAGATGCAGCATCGGTAGCAACGCGCTGCGCGGCTGAGGGTAGTTCGACGCCAGCCTGCGGCATTCGGCGCGAACGAGTTCGGAAATGGCCATCAGCGCTTTCCCCTCATCGGTCTACTCCGCCCATGACTGGGTCGATGCTGGCGACCGCGGCGACGACGTCCGAGAGCATCCCGCCCTCAGTCATCGCCGGAACGGCTTGCAGGTTGACGAAGGAAGGGTCGCGGAAGTGGACACGATGCGGGCGGGTACCGCCGTCGCTGACGACGTGTACGCCGAGTTCGCCCTTGGGCGATTCGATGACGGTGTGGACCTGCCCGGGGGGAACCCGGAAGCCCTCTGTGACCAGCTTGAAGTGGTGGATGAGCCCTTCCATGGACTCACCCATGATGTGTCGGATGTGCTCGGGCGAGTTGCCCAAGCCGTCAGTGCCCAAAGCGAGCTGGCTCGGCGAAGCTATCTTCTTGTCGGCGACCATCACAGGCCCTGGTCTTAGACGGTCGAGCGCCTGTTCAACGATCTTCAGGGACTCTTCCAGCTCCGCGATCCTGATTAGGAACCTGCCGTAGACGTCACAGGTATCCGTCGTGGGCACGTCGAACTCGTAGGTCTCGTACCCGCAGTACGGTTGCGCCCTGCGGATGTCATGCGGCAGCCCTGTTGCCCTCAGCGTTGGCCCCGAGATACCCAGCGCCATGCAACCGACAAGATCCAGGTATCCGATCCCGACGGTTCGGCCCAGCCAGATCGGGTTGTCGACGAGCAGGTCCTTGGTGTCCTTGTACCGCTTGCGCAACAGCTTGATGCCGTCCCGGATCCGCTGTTCGGTGCCGTCAGGCAGGTCCAGCGCAAGGCCCCCGGGCCGGATGTAGGCGTGGTTCATCCTCAGCCCGCTGACCGACTCGAAGATGTCCAGCACGGTCTCACGCTCACGGAACCCGAAGACCATCGCCGTCAAGGCGCCCATTTCCATCCCGCCGGTCGCGATGGCGACCAGGTGGCTACCGATGCGGTTCAGTTCCATCAGGATCACGCGGATCAGCGTCGCCCGTTCGGGGATGTCATCGGTGATCCCCAGCAACCGCTCGACGGACAGGCAGTACGCCGTCTCGTTGAAGAACGGGCACAGGTAATCCATCCGCGTCACGAAGGTCACGGCCTGAACCCAAGTGCGGTACTCAAGGTTCTTCTCAATGCCCGTGTGGAGGTAGCCGATGCCGGGCCTAGCCCGCATCACCGACTCGCCATCCAGCTCCAGGATCAGACGCAGAACTCCGTGGGTGGAGGGGTGCTGCGGACCCATGTTGACCACGATCCGCTCGGCTTCCCCATCCGGAGCCGGAAGAACCGAATCCCAGTCGCCGCCGACAACCATGTGCTCACGAACGCCTTCCGCGTTCGGCGCGGCCGAATCTGGGCTGACTTGCTCGTCGCTCATCAGATGTAAGCCCTCCGCTGGTCGGGGGGAGGGGTCGTCGCGCCATCGAATTCGACCGGTATTCCGTTGAGCGGGTAGTCCTTGCGCTGCGGATGACCCACCCAGTCGTCCGGCATCATGATCCGGGTCAACGATGGGTGACCGTCGAAGACGATCCCGAAGAAGTCGTAGGTTTCGCGTTCGTGCCAGTCCGCCGTCGGATAGACCGGAACGACGGACGGGATATGGGGGTCGGAGTCCGGGCAGGCGACTTCGATCCGAATCTCCCGCCCGTGCGTCAGCGACATGAAGTGATATACAGCGTGCAGCTCACGTCCAAGGTCCTGCGGGTAGTGAACTCCAGAAACGCCGGACAGCCACTCGAAACGCAACGGCAGCTCGTCCCGCAATGCCGTGACGAACGCGACGAGGTGTTCGCGCCTGACGAAGTACGTGATCTGCCCGTGCTCCACTACCACTTTCTCGATGGCGTCGGCGGGGGGTAGTCGCCGGTCAGCCAGCGCCAGTTCCAGCTCGTCGGTGAACTCGTCGAACCAGCCGCCGTAGGGGCGAGGACTCGCGGGGGGCAGTGCGATCATCTGCCGCAGTCCGCCAAAACCAGTCGTGTCTGGCGAACCCGCGACTCCGAACGCGCCACGGCGCATGCCAGTTACTTCAGGGGGCTCGCCGCTCACCTCAGCAGTCCTTTCCGGTCCGACAAGGTTCCGGCCTTCAGTGCTACCGCCTCGTTGGCCGTGATCTCGGCTTGCCGATGCGCACCGATCTTGCCGTGCTGTATCTCGTCGCGGAGCTTCAGGATCGCGTCCTGCAGCGCTTCCGGGCGGGGCGGGCAACCAGGCAGGTAGATGTCCACCGGGACTAGGTGATCGGCACCCTGCACGATCGCGTAGTTGTTGAACATGCCGCCGCTCGAGGCGCAAGCACCCATTGTGATTACCCACTTCGGCGCGGGCATCTGGTCATATACCTGTCGCAGGATCGGCGCCATCTTGTTGCTGAGTCGTCCAGCGACAATCATCAGATCCGCCTGCCGGGGTGATGCCCGGAAGACCTCCATGCCGTAGCGGCCCAAGTCATAGCGCGACGCTCCGGTGGCCATCATCTCGATCGCGCAGCACGCCAGGCCGAATGTCACCGGCCATATCGACTTCCTGCGCGTGTAGCCAGCGACGGCTTCGACTGTGGTCAGCAGGAATCCGGACGGAACATGCTCCTCGAGCCCCATGTCAGTCCCAATCCAATCCGCCACGGCGCCATTCGTAGACATACGGAATCGTGAGGTTGATCAGGAAGAGAAGGATCGCCACGAATCCGAAAGCGGCCAACTCGTCGAAGTAGACAGCCCAGGGGTAGAGAAATACGATCTCGATGTCAAAAATGATGAACATCATGGCTGTCAGGTAGTACTTGACGGGGAACTTGCCTCCGCCGAGGGGCTGCGGTGTGGGCTCAATGCCACATTCGTAGGAGTCGACCTTCGCCCGGTTGTAGCGCTTCGGCCCAACAAACGTGGCCATCACGATCGATAGAGCAGCGAACGCGCCACCGAGTCCGGTGATAGCCAGAATCGGTATGTATACGTTCAAACCCGCCTCCAGAACCGGTGCATACCGACCGGCGTCATCCTATGGCGATCACTCTCCGCTGACGGGGTAAGGCTGCCCTTACCCGATGGCCCCCCAACCGCCGGAGCAACGGTACCCCGGCTCAGCGCGAGGCCCGATGCAGGGCGACGATTCCGCCAGTGAGGTTGAGGTACTCGGGCCCGCGCCAACCGGCCCGCGTGATTAACCCAGCCAGCGCGTCCTGATCCGGCCATTCCCGGATCGACTCCGCCAGGTAGACGTACGCGTCGGGATTGGACGCGACTCTGCGCGCGATCGGCGGCAGAGCCGACATCAGGTACTCCAGATACACGCGGCGGAAGGCTCGGCTTGTGGGGGTTGAGAACTCGCACACGACCAGCCGCCCACCTGGGCGTGTGACTCGGGCCATCTCGGCCAGGCCAGCGCGCGGATCGGATAAGTTCCTCAGGCCAAACGAAATGGTCACCGCGTCGAAGACCTCGTCCGAGAACGGAAGCCGCAAGGCGTCACCGGCGACGAATGGCAGCTCCGGACGCCTGCGCCGACCCTCGGACAGCATCCCCAGTGAGAAATCGCACGCGACGACTTCCGCCCCCGCTGCGGCGATCGGAGCTGAGCTTGTGGCCGTGCCCGCGGCGAGGTCCAGGACCCGGTCTCCAACGCGCGGGTCTATGGCCGCGACGACCGCCCTTCGCCAGGCCGCGGTGCGTCCAAGCGACAGCACGTCATTGGAAACGTCGTACCGCCCGGCGACGGCGTCGAACATCGCCGCCACGGCGCGAGGATCCTTGTCCAGGGTTGCCCGGGTCACGTCCCGATCCAATCAGGTCACCTGTCGGTCCTGGGACCCGGTCCCGGACCCGGCCCCAGGCCTGACCGCCAGGACACGAATCCCCGGCTAGGTGGGCGTCTCGAGAACATATGGTCGCAACTCTCGCGAAACCGTTTCGCGAGAAATCAAGCGCTTCGACCTCAGGCTGATTGGCGGCCCGTCACCAAGTGAAGCCACTCGCGGGCAGGTCCACGTTGGGGTTGAGTCAACAGTTCGAGAGGTCATCAGCACGTGTCATCGAACTTATGTCTTAGTCTGGGTTGGTGAAGTTGTCGGAGTGGGCTGCCCGCGAAGGTGTGCACTACCAGACCGCATGGCGGTGGGTGCGAGACGGGCAGATGCCGGTTCCGTTCACCCGTACCGCCACCGGTTCAATTCTGGTGGCGGACCCGAAGTACGGTGAGCAGCACCGTGCTGCTGTGGGCCTGTACGCGCGCGTGTCCTCGCATGACCAGAAGGCCGACCTGGACCGGCAGGTCGCGCGACTGTCGCAGTGGGCGGCGGGTCAAGGCTTGCCGGTGGTGCGGGTGGAGGCCGAGGTCGGATCCGGGATGAATGGAAGCCGCACGAAGGTGCGGCGGTTGTTGTCGGATCCGGCGGTGACGACGGTGGTGGTGGAGCACCGTGACCGGCTGGGTCGGATGAACACCGAACTGGTCGAGGCGGCCTTGTCCGCACACGGTCGTCGCCTGCTGGTGGTTGACGACGGCGAGGTCGACGACGACCTGGGGGGAGACATGGTGGAGGTGCTGACCTCGTTCTGCGCCCGGCTGTACGGGAAGCGCTCTGCGCGCAACCGGGCGGAGAAGGCGTTGCGATGTGCGCGGGCGGACGTCGGCCCGCGCGGTGTGGAGCAGGACGCATGACTCGCCGCCGCAAGCCGCTGCGCCATATCGCCGACCCGTTCGTGGTCGCTCCGCCTGCTGGGGTGACGATCCGCACCCGGCTGCACCCCACGGAGGTCGAAGCCGCCGTGCTGCGCACCGTGGGTGACTTCCTGGGAGTGCTGCAGCGGCAGGACTTCTGTGATCGGCTCAGCGAGGGCGTGCTGGACCCCAAGGCCAAGGCCGAGTCCCGCAAGACGCGCAAGCAGGCACTCACCGAGCACACCTCGTCCCGTTGGGCCGGGGCGCTGACCCGGCAGTCCGAACAGTCCTACAACGCCGCGTGGAAGGCCCTGTTGCGTCACCAGGTGCAGTTGCGGGCCGCGGTCGACATGATCACCGTCCGGCTTGCGGTCCCGGTCGGGCAGGTCGAGGCTGTGCCCAAGGGTGCGCGACGCAAGCCGGTGCGGGGCTACCGCGACCAGGCCGAAGCGTTCGCCAAGCGCCGCCGTCTCGGTGCGCTCACCGAGCGGCTGGCCCAGGTGGAACAGCGTGTTGCCCAGCAGCGCCCGAGTGTGACGTTCGGCGGCAAGCGGCTGTGGCGCAACCGGGAACATCTCGCCGAAGCGGGCCTGACCGAGCAGGAATGGCAGCAGCACTGGCAGGTGTCCCGGCGAATGCTGACCGCTGACGGCGAGTCCGGGAAACGCTGGTCCAACGAGACCATCCGTGTGGAACTGTATCCCGCCGCAGCCGGAACCGGTGTGCTGCAGGTCAAGGTCCCCCAAGCGTTGGTGGAGCGATTCGGCACGCATCTGCTCCTGACCACCCCGGTCGGGTTCACCCACCGAGGCGACGAGTGGGCCGATCGGGTCCTGACCAGTCGCGCCGTCACGTACCGGATCTTCGAGGACGTGGCGCGGGGGCGCTGGTACCTGGACGCATCCTGGACCTACCCTCAGCCGGACCACATCCCCACCCCCGAACAGTTGCGTTCAGCCCGGCACCTGGCCGTGGATGTGAACGGCGACCATCTGGCGGCGTGGGTCATCGACGGCTGCGGCAACCCGGTCGGCAATCCGATCACGATCCCGTTGGGGAACGAGCCGGGAGCAACCGCCACACTGAGGGACGCGGCCCTGCGGCACGCGATCACCCGACTGATCCACATCGCCAAGGCGTGCGACTGCGTTGCGATCACGATCGAGGACTTGGACTTCGCCGACGCTCGCGCCACCGGTCGCGAAACGATGGGGCGCGGGCGGAAGGGTAAGCAATTTCGGCGAACCGTGGCGGGCATCCCGACTGCGCAATTTCGCACCCGCCTAGTGGGGATGGCGTCGGCGCACGACTTGTGGGTCATCGCGGTTGATCCTGCCTACACCTCGAAATGGGGCGCCCAGCATTGGGCGAAACCCTTGAAACAACAGACTTCCGGTCAGGCCACGACGCATCATGCGGCAGCGGTTGTGATCGGCAGAAGGGGCAGGCGGCTGCCTGCTCGGCGCACGCCACCACCACCCCCGGTCCGACAGCGGACGGGTCGGGGCCAGGTGCGGCCAGTCGAGCAGGTTCCAGCCACCAGCCCCTGCAGCACTCGTGGCACAGGGCCGCCCGGTCAAGAGCCGGTCCGGTCCCGTTCCGGCTGAAACCGAGCGCCTGCGCCCCAACACCGTTCGGGGGCCGACATCACGCATGCGTGACAGACGTTGATACGAATAGGAACGGTTCAATGTGAACGATTCCATCTTCGACGCTGATGACGCGGGCTACGGCGTAGACGTGCGGGCTGCCGGCGATGATCCATGCGCCTTCCACGATCACACTGGGGTCTGGCGAGTCCGTGAGGAAGCCCCAGGGCAGTCCGGTTTCGTCCATTCCCTGGAGATCGACAAACAGATTGAGCGGGAACCCGTCGACGGTTTCGGTCCACATCATGGGCCTCCTCCTCTTCTAGTTCTGACGGTACGGGTTTTCCGCGACGTTGTGAGGCGTGAGATCCAGCAGGGTCATCAACTGGTCGAGGGCGCAGTGGGGCACGGTCACGTGGGGCGTTCGGAAGGTCGGGCTGACATTGAGCCCCGCACCGAGGAAGTCTTCGATCGCATAGATCGCGACCCAGTGCCAGGCGAGCAGTCGCATGCCTCACAGGGCATCGATCTCAACTCGGGTGGGCGCGTAGTAGCCGGAGAGCCCGAATGACCCCCACGCTTGAAATCGGTTCCGGAAACGACTGGCGGCGTAACGTGCCTCGGCCTCGCTTGGCTCGAGCCCGCGCACAAGTAGATACCCGCTGGTGTCCAGCGGCGTCCGTCGCAACTTCGGTGTCGACCCGGATTTGGAGTTCACGCTGCTCGCACCGCCGACACTTCATCCTTGGCCAAGTGACGGATCACGGCGGCCCGGCCGACTCCGATGGACTCGGCAACCTGCCCCGTGCTCTCTACATTGGCTGGTCGTCGCTCTGCCGCTTCGAGCCTTGTTTGGGTGACCGATTCGGGCCTGCCACCGACGATGCCGCGTTCCAAGGCCGCAGCCAGTCTCGTCAGGATCAGTTCCTGGATGCGACGGCAGCCAGCCGTCGGCACAGCGTCAAGATGTAGGGCCAGGCCTTGATCGACGGTCGACACGCGGGTGTACCCGATTCGATCTGCCATCATGCGCCCAGCGTCTCAAACACCCCCGACAACGGATGAACGACAAAGGGGCTTCGAGTCAACCGCATGCGATGCTCGGCCACCTGCGACGACCCTCGGCCAGCATTCCGAACGGGAAATCGCACGCGACAACTTCAGCTCCGGCGGCCGAAATCGGAGCCGAGCTGGTCGCGGTGCCGGTGGCAAGATCCAAGACCCCGGCCTCCAGCACGCGGGTCAATCGCCGCCACATCCGGTCTCGGTGGCTCGTGCGACCGCGACCCGGACGCGGGGCGCTCCCCTAGCCGACAGCAGGTGGGATGTGACCGGGCTCTCCACGTACCCTGATCAAGTGACGATCCGCCGGAAGGTGAGCAGCAGCATCACCGAACCTCCGGCAGATCTACTCAATGCCTTCCCCTCGTGCCCGACGGTTGCCTGGGTTCGACGGGGACAAGGACTGGTTGGCTGGGGCATCGCCGCACGTGCCACCTTCGTCGGTCCCGAGCGGTTCAGCAGAGCTCAGCGCTGGTTCTCCGACTGGCTCGACGAATGTGAGGTCGACGACCAGGCAAGCCTCACCGGCTCCGGCCCGCTTGCGTTCGCATCGTTCACCTTCGACGACGAGTCGCCCGGATCAGTCGTCGTCATTCCGCGGGTTCTGCTCGGAGTCAGGGATGGCGTGGCCTGGCGCACGGAGGTGACTCCCGCACAGGATGAGGTCAGATCCGACGACCAGGGCGACGCCCCTGTGCCTCGCTCGCGGTGCGAGCAGCCTCGCTGGCGAGACGAAACGGCCGCGACGGCGAACTGGTCGTCCTCCGTCGGCGAAGCGCTCAAACGCATTTCCGCCGGGGAGGTCGACAAGATAGTTCTCGCACGCGCGGTTCAGGCCGAGTTCGACGAACCACTTGACTTGCGCCCAGTCTTGACTCGATTGGCGGCCACGCAACCTGAGTGTTGGACCTTCCACGTCGAAGACCTCATCGGCGCGACGCCCGAACTGCTCATCCGGAGGTTCGGCGAGCAGGTAACGTCGCGCGTGCTCGCGGGGACAGTGCCTGGAAGTGGTTCAGCCGATGAGGATGAGCGCCATGCCCGCAGGTTGCGAGCCAGCCCGAAGAACCTGGCGGAACACGAATACGCAGTGCGCTCAGTCGCTCACGCTCTTTCGGTCCACTGCACGGACCTTGACGTGCCGACGGACCCGGCCGTGCTGCGATTGCCCAACGTCCAGCATCTGGCCACGGACGTCTCGGGGCGCTTGGCCGACGGGTCGACAGCCCTCGCGCTCGCCGCCCAGTTGCACCCCACCGCAGCGGTCTGCGGGACTCCAACTGAAAGGGCGATGGCGCTCATCGCGGAGTTGGAGGACATTCGTCGAGGCAGATACAGCGGGCCAGTTGGCTGGTTCGACGGGAACGGTGACGGCGAAATTGCCCTGGCGCTCCGTTGCGCGCAGTTCTCGTCTGACCGCCGCTCTGCTCGTTTGTTCGCCGGGTGCGGGCTCGTGGCGGATTCGCAGCCGGGAGCCGAACTCGCGGAGTCCGAAGCCAAACTCGACGCGATGCGGCAGGCCCTGATCGGCGACTGACGGCGGGCGGCCGGGGGGCACGCGGGCTGTGGCGGAAGCGAGCCGGCGCGGGATTTGGCTGTGTCCGGTTTGTCGGGTTGCTGGGCTGGATCGACCCGTAAGGGGGGTCCCCCTATCGGGCAGATCCCGGGGTGCGGTGTGCCGGGGGCGCGTGTCGTTGGGTGGGGTTGTCGGGGGGGTCGATTAGTATCGGACACATGTTCGATGGTGTTGGTTCTTCGCCTCTTGACCCGGCAGCCGGGTCGAGGGTTTTCGCCGCGCCTGTGGCCGACGCGTCGAGCC